>JBBSLV010000167.1:0-8141 GCA_038233535.1 Tepidisphaerales bacterium
GTTCACGCGCGGCGTCAGGGTTGGAAGTACCCTTGCACGCGCGAATCCTGCTGGAGCGCGCGGATCGCGTGGTGCAGACGCGACTTCACCGTCCCCGCCGGGATGTCGAGCGCGGTTGCGATTTCGTCGATGGTCAGATCGTCCACGAAACGCAGGAGGACGACTTCGCGCTGCGCAGATGAGAGCGAGCCGACCACGGCTGCCAGTTCGGCGCGATCGTCGCGCGGGTCGACGTGCGGCGCGGGGAGGTGGACCAGCGCATCGTCGCTTGATGTCTCACGCCGCCGCTTGCGGCGCATCTCGATCGACAGGTTGCGAACGGCGGGGTAAAGAAACGTCGTCATGCTCGATGTCAGGCAGAAGCCGGGAAACTTGCGGTGGAGGTAGGCGAACGTCTCCTGAAGCACGTCCATCGCGTCGGCGTGGTTGCCCGTGAAGCGCAAGGCGAGTCGGGCGACGCGGTCGCGATGGCGGTAATAGAGCGCGTCGAACGCGGACGCGTCGCCGGCGTTGAGCGCGTCTACGAGTTCGCCATCGCTGCGCGGGTCGGTGGTCGGCATTCGCTCCCACTGTACGTTCACATGCACGGCGGACGATATCCCCGGGGCGGGGTCTGGCAGGTCGCAGGCCGCGTTTTCGTCGGGGGACGACCTGCGGGTCGACCCGAGGTCGAATCGTGCTGCGGCGGTGCTCCTATTGACCGATTCTAACGACCGTCCGGGCCGGGAGTTGGCAACGAATTTTGACGACTTGCGGCGAAAAATAAGGACTTATGGCCGTTGCGCTGCCGGTGAACACGCACGTCTTCCCGCACTTTGTTCCTTCGACGCCGGCACCGTTACCCGCGTCCGCGACCCCCGCGGCCGCGCTGCTTGGAGACGCGGTTGCGCCGGCTCTCGCCGCCGCTTTGGGGGGCCCGTCCTTTGCCCGTCGCGGCGGGTTTGCCTTTCGATTGCTTGCCCTTGACGGGGGGCGCGTCGCCGCGTCCGCCCCGGGCCGTCACCTCGACGACGGCGAGGTTCAATTCGCGCCGCGCCAGGTCGACTTTCACGATGCGCACCTTCGCGACGTCGCCGATGCCGATCTTTTTGCCCGTGCGCTGTCCGCGAACGATGCCGGCACGCTCGTCGACGTCCCACCAGTCGTCCATCAAATCTTCGTAGCGAATCAGCCCGTCGAGCAGGTACTGGCTGATCTGCACGAAGATGCCGAAGTTGGTGATGCCCGTGACGACGCCGAGAAATTCGTCGCCAATGTGGTTCTGCATCAGGGTGAGCAGCTTCACCTGGCGCAGCTCGCGCTCGGCGTCCTGGCTGCGGCGCTCGGTGAAGCTGATGTGCCGGCCGATCTCGACGAACTCGTCGTACGTCGGCACGTCTTCCAGCACGACCTTGCCCTTGCGACCGCCTTTGGGCTTGCTGATCTTGCCGGTCTTGGCCGAGTCCCCGCGGGCTTCGAAGTACGCGTCGAGCAGCCGGTGGATCGTGAGGTCCGCGTATCGCCGGATCGGGCTGGTGAAGTGGCAATACTGCTCGCTCGCCAGCGCGTAGTGGCCCACTTCCTCCGGGGAGTATTCCGCGCGGGTGAGGCTCTTGAGGATCGCGAGATTGATGGCGAACGCCTCGGGCTTGCCGCGGATCGATTCGAGCAACTGCTGAATGCCCTTGCGGTCGAGGTTCTTCGGCACCTTGTGCCCCGCCACCTGCACGAAGTTCCGCAGCCGGTCGGAATCCTGAAGATCCGGATCGGGGTGGACGCGGCGGAGGACCGGGACGTCCAGCGAATTGAGCAGCCGCGCGACCGCCTCGTTGGCCTCGACCATGAACATCTCGATCAGCGTGTGCGTGAAGCTGGTGTCCTCGGGCACGGCGTCGATCACCTTTCCCTCTTCGTCGAGCACCAGCTTCACCTCGGGCAGGTCGAGCACGATCTGCCCCTGCTGGCGGCGGCGCTTCTGCAAGCGCTTGGCCAGCGCGTTCATCTGGTCCACGAGCTGCAGGACTTCGGGGTCGTAGTCCGTGCGGCGCTTGTCCCCGTCGGGGTGCGGGATCGCCTCGGCATGGTCAATCAGCGCCTGCGCCTCGACGTAGCGCAGCCGCTTGCGGCTGTTGATCAGCGTGTTGGCGAACTTCGTGCGGATCGGGCGCGCATCCTCGTCGTAGGTGATGAACGCGCTCTTGCACAGCCGCGGCACGCCTTCCTGAAGCGAGCACACGCCGTTGGACAGAATCTCCGGGAGCATCGGGATGACGTGGCCGGGGAAATAGCTGCTGTTGCCGCGCTCCTGCGCTTCGACGTCCAGCGGCGTGTCCTTCTCGACGAAGTACGACACATCGGCGATGTGCACGCCCAGCTCCCACTGCCCGTTGTCGAGCTGGCGGAGGCTGATGGCGTCGTCGTAGTCCTTGGCGTCGTCGGGGTCGATCGTGCAGATGATCTGATCGGTGATGTCGACGCGCCGGGTGCGCTCTTGCTCGGGGTCGAACGTGTCGATCGCGGCGCGCGCCTGATCGGCAACGGGCTCGGGGAACGGGCCGGGGAGGTTGTGCCCGACGATCACGCTTTTGAGGTCCACGTCCTTCTCGCCTGCGGCGCCGAGGACTTCCGTGACCACGCCCGCCGCGCGCTGGCCTTCTTCCGGATACGCGGTCAGCTCGATGACGACCTTCGTGCCCGACTTGATGTGCCGCGACGCGGCGTCGGGCGCGAGGATCGGCTCGAGGAACGTGTTCCCATCGGGCATCACGATCCACTCGCCCGCCTGCTTCACCAGCGTGCCGACGAAGCGCTTCTGCGTGCGCTGGACGATCTCCGTGACCCGCCCGCTGTAGAGCGCCTTACCGTCGCGCTCCCCGCGGCTGGTGATCTTGGCGCGGACGATGTCGCCGGTGATCGCGCCGCTGTGGTTGCCCGGGGGGATGAACAGATCCTCGCGGCTGCCCGGATCGGTGGGGACGACGAACCCGAACCCGCGCTTGTTGTGACGGTACGTCCCGACGAACTCATCGCGGCTGGTCTTCTGCGTGGGCAGCACGACGGCCCCGCGCGCTCCCAGCACGACGCGGCCATTGTGCATCAGCTCGCGCAGCGCCTCGCGGAATGCGTGGTAATCCTGCTCTTCGTGAACCTCAAGATCCTTCGCCAGCCCGCGCGGGGGCTGCGGGCGATAGTCGTCGCTCTTCAGGCGGTCGAGAATCTTTGTTTGCAATTGTTCAGACATGGTTCCTTCTCTTATGTGCACGCGCGACCCACGCCGCGCGGTGCGAGCCGGCGTCTTGCGTGGCTCGAAAGTGTAATTCCGTTCCTTTGGAACGGGCAATGGACGGATCGGTCGGGAGAGAACGGGCTACGGACTCGGCTGGGAAGGAAACCGCGGAACGTTGGCGTGCTCTGAATCGGCTGGGCCGTCGGATGATCTATCGGACAATCTTACGCAACGGTTGACAAATGGCAAGGAGAAGCAGGGGTTAACTCCTGGGTCGGGGCGCGAGTTGCTCTGCAAATGCGGCGTGTTCTGGCGAGGCGATCCCGCGTTGCGCCACGCGCACGACACCCGCCATGTCACCGGCGAGAAGCATGGATGGGGCCAGCCACAAACCGGGGAACGCTTCGCTTTTCAAGACGCCTTCAACGTCGGGTGACAGCAGCTGATATTGCCCTTCTCGGAGCACGAAGTAATCAATGGCACGATCGCGCGTCCGCCAGACGACATACTCCCGCACGCCGTTCCGACGATAAACTTGTAGCTTCTCATGCAGGTCGCGACTGACGCTGCTCGAAGCGATCTCACCCACCAGGTCCGGCGCGCCGGCAACGTATCCGTCCTCATCGATCCGCGCCTGTCCACCGCAATCCGACGCAATCAGCAAATAAGCGTCCGGCTGAGGCATGTTGTCCAGGTCCAACCGGATCGATCCATTGTCCCCTGCCGCGACGCCCGCGGTTGCAGCGCGATACAACACCAGCCAACCAAGCAAGTCAGCCTGGGGAGCGCTGTGATCGGTATGTGATACGGGCGGCGGCATGAAGACAACCCCCTCGATCAGCTCGGCCTTTTTCAGACCGGGCGTGGCATCGAACCGGCGCTCGAACTCGGCGCGCGTCAGATGGTCGCCCGCTTCCAGCGGCGGAACCGCCGAGGGGCGGACGTGGGCGGTCGGTTTGGAACCAAAGACAGACATGCGTGCGCGCCATTGTATGCTGGCGGGCACCCCGCCACCACGCTCCTCTCGACCGCCACTTTTGACCGCAAAAAACGCAACTGGCGGATCACGGCTTTCGAGACGCCGCGAGGGTCCGCACGAACGTTGCATGCTCGGGGGAACCGATTCCCTCCTGAAGCTTGCGCGCCGCGGCTTGCCAGTCGCCGCGCAGGATCGAGGCAGCGTCGAGCCACAACCCCGGCAGGATCTCGCTGGCGAATTCCCCGGATGGTCGCGGCACGAGCTTGTGAAAGTCTCCACCGCGCTCGATGAAATAATCGATTTGCCCGTCCAGCGTTCGCCAGACGACGTACTCCTTCACCCCGTGACGGCGGTACAGTTGGAGTTTGCGATGCAGATCCATGCTCGCGCTGGTCGCGGCAATCTCGCACACGAACTGCGGCGCCCCCTCCATCACATCGTCCTCTTCCTCGTCCTCGTCGACGGTCACCGGTCCTTCCAACTCCGGGGCGATGAGCAGGAAGATGTCGGGCTGCGGCAGGTTGTCCAGATCGAGGCGAACGGTGGCGTTATCGGCGCCGACGACGCCGGGCGTCATGAGGTCATACTGACTCAGAAGTCCGATCATCCGAAAATGCGGCTGGCCATGCCCACGGAGAGAGACGGCTGGCGCCATATACACCACTCCTTCGATGAGTTCGGCTTTTTGCAACCCCGGCGTCGCCTTCCACCGCCGCTCGAATTCCGGGCCGGTGAGATGATCCCCGTTCTGAAGGGGAGGAACCGATTCGCGCGCCGGTTCCTCGGCGGTCCTGGATGCGGCGTAAGACATGGCGCGGATTATAGCACGAGCGACAGAGAAGGCATTCTCCTACCCCTCCACCACGCTCTTCTCGATCGGCTCGACCGTGACCCCCTTGCTCCGCAGAAACTCGATCGCGCCGTTCACGTCCGATTCACTGCCGCAAAGCAGCACGGCCATGATGCCGATCTCGTTCTGCACGCTGGCCTGGCGGATGTCGAACGAGACGTCGGGGAACGCGCGGCTCATCTGCCAGATGATCGGCTGCTCGACCTGCGTGCGCGTGGGGAAGGTGAACCAGCAGCGGCGGGAGTAAGACTCCATCTCTTTTTCCTTTAGCGCCAGCGCTCAAGTTCATCTGTTGCCGACGCCAACAGCGCGCGCTGATCGCCAATATTCGGGCGGCGCTCCAACTCCTCGCGCACGCCATTGAGCACGTGCACTGCGAGAAAATCCGGAACTACATGAAAGATGGGATGCCCCGCTTGATTCGGAAAACCAGGACTTCCTTCAGCACCGTTCCAGCGTTCCCCGAGGTGCCGCCGCTCGACTTCATAAATGCCGGCGATCACCGAGTACGTGCCGTCATCGAACAGCACGGTGATGCTGGACCACTTATTCGGAACCACGTCGCGTGCAGCCGGCATAAACGTTCCTTGTCAGGCACTTCACTCTGCTCCGCCAGCAATCGCCGGCACGATGCTGATCTCGTCGCCGGCCTTGGTCGGCGTGTCGAGGTTCTTCAGGAAGCGGATGTCCTCGTCGTTGAGGTACACGTTCACGAACCGGTTGAGCTGGTTCGGGCCCTTGAACAGCCGGGTCTCGATGCCACCGGCCTGGTCCTTGAGGCTGTTCAACGCTTCGCCGACGCTGCCCCCGGGGACTTCGACGACGTCGGCGCCGTTCGTGTAGCTGCGGAGCGGGGAGGGGATTCTGACTTTGACGCTCATAGTGTTCTTAGTTGTAGGCTTGACGGGGGGAACGTGCAACAGCGGGGTGAACTCGTCGGGTGAACTCGTCGGGGTGAACTCGTCGGAGAAGCGAGGGTGCGATCGGACGGTTCGTGACAGGGGAATCCCCGGGACTCCGCTGCGCACGCCAAAAGCGTGCCGCGCTACGCCCCGGGGCGTGGCGCAGGGATTCTGACGTTCGATCCCTTCCCTACCGCTCCTCTTTCAGCTTCAGCGGCGCGGTCGGGTTGCGGATCTTGTCGTCGAGGAATTCCCGCGCCTCTTCCAGTTGCGACACGCTCGCCAGCGAACCCCTGCTCTTCGAGAACGTCATTCGGCCGTAGCCGGCGCTCCAGTACACCTTGTTGTAGTACGGTTGCCCGCGCTTCCTCTCCAGCTGCGTGAGGGCGCGCGACATCGCTCGAAGCTGCTCGGGTGGAGGATTCGCAGCGGCCCACGGGGTGATGGCCTCGCACACGCTGCGGGTGTGCTCGGCGGCGGCGGCGCCGACGGCGCTTCGCGCGGCGGCGTCCTCCAACCCCGCGGCCAGCGCGTCGTAGCCCGGCGGGAGGTTGGCGAACAGCCCGTCGCGGTACGCGAGGAGGTGCGTGTTGTCGCGCGCGACACGCTCGACCATCTGCTCGAATCGCTCGGCCAGCAGCTCCGCCTCACTCTCCTTTGCGCCGCGGATCAACCGATCGAGCTCGTCGCGCTGCGATTTATCGATCCCCGGTCGCGGGAACAGCGCCGGCGCGGACCGGTAGACTTGCAGCAGATCATCCGCCGTGTTCTCGTCGAGCGGATTCGGCAGCGCGGAGAGCAGTTGCCATTTCACGTACGACTGCACGCGTACGTCGCTCCCAATCGGCCGGCGCAGTGCCGTCATCACGGCCGCGGGCGGGATGTCGGTCTGTCCGGAAAAGTAGTCGCTTTGCCCACGCGGCGCGTCCTCGCCGGCACGAAGGGCGGCCTCAATCTCCTTCGCAAGCTCCGCGATGCCGGCCTGGATCGCGGGGTGACGCGCCGACGCATCGACCCGCCGCGCGGGCGCGGTGGTTGCCGATTTCGTCGTCCGCGCCATCGACCGCGCCGGCGCGACGGCGAGGAGCGCAACCGCGATGGCTATGAACATCCGCGAGATCACGGTGCGGGTCATACCGCCGCCCCCGCCAGCTCGCGCGGCGGCGCGGACGGGTCCGCCTTCGCGGCCTGTTGATTCTGCTCGATCAATTGGTCGAACTCCGACAGCTTAGGGTCGATCACGACCGGGTACGGCAAATCATCGGCGACGACTTCCAGCGTCTTGAGCCCGTTGCCCGTGATCGACACGACGATTGATTCATTCTTCGGAATGCGGCCGGATTGAATCAGCTTGATCGTCGCCGCCAGCGTCGTCCCGCCTGCCGGTTCGGTCCAGATGCCTTCGGTTTTCGCCAGCAGCTTGATCGCGTCGACGATCTCGCGGTCGGTTGCGCTTTCGCCCCATCCTTTCGATTCCTGCACGACCTTGTACGCGTAATACCCGTCGGCGGGGTTTCCGATGGCGATGCTCTTGGCGATCGTGTTCGGCTTCTGCGGTTCGATGATGTCGACGCCCTTGTGGATGGCGGTGACGACGGGGTTGCAACCGGCCGCCTGCGCCGAATAGATTTTCGCGCCCGTGTCCTCGACGAGCCCCAGCTCGATGAACTCCTGATAGGCCTTGTAGATCTTCGGCAGAATCGTCCCGCCCGCGGTGGGCACGACGGTGTGCTGCGGCAAGCGCCACCCGAGCTGCTCGGCGATCTCAAAGCCGTAGGTCTTGGCGCCTTCCGTGTAATACGGGCGCAGATTGACGTTCACGATCGCCCAGCCGTACTTGTCGGCGATCTCGGTGCATAGCCGGTTGACGTCGTCGTAATTGCCGCGGATGCGGACCATCGTCGGGCCGAAGATGAGCGAGCCAAGCACTTTGCCCTGCTCGAGGTCGTGCGGGATCATCACATAACACTTCAGCCCCGCCTGCGCCGCGTGGGCGGCGGTGGAGTTGGCGAGGTTGCCGGTGCTGGCGCAGCCGACGGTGTCGAAGCCGAACTCAACGGCCTTGCTGATTGCGACGGAGACCACCCGCTCCTTGTACGAGTACGTCGGGTAATTGCAGGAGTCGTCCTTGATCCACAAATCCGTGCAGCCCAGCTCTTTCGCCAGGCGGTCGGCTTTGCGCAGGGGTGTGAAGCCGGAATGGAA
>JBBSLV010000168.1:0-8135 GCA_038233535.1 Tepidisphaerales bacterium
ATTGGCGGATGCGCCCGGCGCTTTCGGGGAAGTATGACGTGAGCCGGGGGGCGGGGCTCATCGTCGTCAATCAAATCCAAACGCCGCAGCCGCTGCTGGACGCGGCGTAACGCGCGCATCGGCACCAGGTCTACGCCGCGTCTTCCACCGTCGCGGCGGGTTCTTCCTCCGCGCCTACACATCGCCTCCGCGAAATAGGGTTGCCATCTTTCGGCGAACGACATACGGTTGGCGGTTCGGATCGGGCAAGTCTTTAGAGGTCACGCGCATGGCAGCGGACGAACGTGACGAAGCGGCGTGGGCGATGAGCCGCCGGCGATTTTTGCGAGGCGTTGGCGTCGTGGGCGCGGGGGCGGCGATCGCCGATCCCGATATCCTCGGCGCGCAGGATAAGCCCCCCGCCGAAGCCGGAGCGGACGTACAGCCCGTGGCCGCGACGGACGGGCCGCGAAAGATCACCTTGGCCGTCAACGGTCAGACCGTCGAGGTGACGGCCGAGCCGCGCGTGACGCTGCTAAGCGCGTTGCGCGACTACGCCGAGCCGCCGATCACCGGGCCCAAGCTCGTCTGCGGGATGGGCACGTGCGGCGCGTGTACCGTTTTGCTCGATGACAAGCCCGTCTACTCCTGCCTCTGCCTCGCCGCTGACGTGCAAGGTAAGAAGATCACCACGGCCGAGGGGCTGGGCACGCCGGAAAAGATGAACGCCGTGCAGCAGCAGTTCTGCGAGAAGGACGCGCTGATGTGCGGGTTCTGCACGCCGGGGTTCGTCACCGCCCTCAGCGCCGTCGTCGAGAAAACCCCCAACGCGACCGTCGAGCAAATCAAGCAGGGGTGCGCCGGTAATTTCTGCCGCTGCGGGACGTACCCGCGCGTGTTCGAAGCCGGCGTGGCCGCGGCCAAGGCGTAGCATCGAGCTAGAAATATCAGCCACCGATGGGGCACGGATGGACACCGATGAAGAAGAATCAGATTGATTAATCGGTGTTTATCGGTGCCCCATCGGTGGCTAAACCTCTTCCCAACTGACCGCCATGCAGCAGACGCAACCCACCACCCGGAAGATGAAGAAGATCAAGGTTTCGCGCGTCGTCAACGGCGTGGACACCGAGGTCGAGATCGAAGTCGAAGACACCGGCGACGGTCCGCGGTGGGGGCCCAACGACGGGCACGCGGTCCTTAACAAGCCGCTGCTGCGCGTCGACGGTCCGCTGAAGGTGACGGGCGTGGCGAAGTATTCGTACGACGTGCGCCCGCCCGGGATGCTGTTTGGCCGGATCCTGCGCTCCCCGCACGCGCGGGCGAAGGTGAAGTCGATCGACCTGTCTGGCGCGAAGAAAATCAAGGGTGCGTACGCGGTGGAGCATTCGATGAAGGTCGCGCTGCACGAAGGCGCGCCCGTCGCCGCCGTCGCGGCGCCCACGCCGGAGGCGGCCGAAGACGCGCTGCGGGCGATCAAGGTCGAGTGGGAGGTTCTCGATCACGTCGTGACGCCCGAAGCGGCAATGAAGCCCGGCGCGCCCAAGGTGTTTCCCGACGACGAGAAGGCGAAGATCGAGAACAACGTGCGCTCGGCAGAGTCGCGCGGGGACAAGGACCAGACGCTGGCGGCGCTGGAAAAGGCCGACGTTGTCATTGAGGCCGAATACCGCACGCCGATGCAGCACCACGTGTGCCTCGAAACCCACGGCAACATGGTCGACTATCGCGGCAAGGACGAAGCCACCATCTACGCCTCGACGCAAGGCACGCATACGATCCCCGGCGACGCCGCAAAGGCGCTGGGTCTCGGGCAGAGCAAGGTTCTCTCGGTCGTCGAGCACATGGGCGGGGGGTTCGGCGCGAAGTTCGGCATCGGCATTGAGGGGCAGCTCGCCTGCAAACTCTCGAAGGAAGCCAAGGCGCCCGTCCGCATGATGCTGACGCGGGCGGATGAGTTCCTCTTTGCCGGCAACCGCTCGGGTTCGTGGCAGAAGCTCAAGGGCGGCGCGAGCAAGGACGGCACGCTTGTCGCGCTGCACGCGACGCAGTACCGCCTCGGTGGGATCGGCAACGGCAACCAGGCGGGCCAGCCTTACATCTATACCGTCGGCACGAGCTACCGCGACGTCTCGGCCATCCACACCAACGAAGACGCCTCCCGCGCGTTCCGCGCCCCCGGACATCCGCAGGCGTCGTACGCGATCGAATCGCTGATCGATGATCTGGCCCACAAGCTGGTGATGGACCCGCTCGAATTCCGCAAGAAGAACCTCACGGACCCCGTTTATCACCGCCAGCTCGACCGCGGCGCGAAGGAGATCGGGTGGGAGCGCCGGCAGAAGGTGGCCGGGCAGGGGAAGGGGCCGGTCAAGCGCGGGATCGGGTGCGCCGTCGGGCAGTGGGGCAGCGGGGGCCGGCCTCAATGCGTCGTCACCGTGAACATCGCGCGCGACGGCACGGTCGAAGCTCTTTCCGGCTCGCAGGATCTGGGCACCGGGACGCGCACCTACCTCCGCGCGATCGTGGCCGAGGAGCTGGGCTTGGCGCCGGAGGACGTGAAGCAGCGGCTGGGCCGATCAAACCTTGGCGCCGCCAATGCCTCGGGCGGATCGACGACCAGCCCTTCGCTCGCGCCGGCCATCAAGGACGCGGCGTTCAACGCCCGCCGAAAGTTCAGCGAGCGCGTCGCGCCGCTGCTGGGCGTGAAACCCGAAGCGGTGCGATACGAAAAGGGATCCGTCACCGGCGGGGGTAAATCAATGCCCTGGAAAAAAGTCTGCGCGGCGCTGCCCGCGGCGGGCATCTCCGAGCGCGGGGAGTGGAAGGAGAACCTCGCCGGCAGCCGCGTCCACGGCGCGTGCTTCGCCGAAGTCGAAGTCGACACTGAGACCGGGCACGTCAAGCCCATCAAGATGGTGCATGTTCAGGACGTCGGCCTTCCGCTCAACCGCAAGGCCATCGAAAGCCAGATCAACGGCGGGATGATCCAGTCGCTCGGTCAAGCGCTGTACGAGGGCCGCGTGATGGACGCCGAGCTGGGCATCATGCTCAACCCGGACATGGAAAACTACAAAATCCCCGGCTCGTTCGAGATGCCCGAGATGGTCCCGCTCATCGACGACGAAGACACCCGCCAGGCGGTCATCGGCGTCGGCGAGCCGGCGCTGGTCCCGTCGGTCGGGGCGCTGGCCAACGCGGTGTTCAACGCCATCGGCGTGCGAATTTACGACTTGCCGATCACTCCGGACAAAATTCTCATGGCCCTTCAAAGCCAGTCTCCCGCGACAAAGGAGGGCAGCGCATCGTGAAGTCATTCGAATTCACCAGCCCGGCCACCGTCGAAGACGCCGTCAAGCAGCTCGCGCCCAGCGACGATCCGAGCGTCGACGTTGATCTCAACCCCCGCCCGCTTGCCGGCGGGCAGGATCTGATCACCACGATGAAGGAGTACGTCACGCAGCCGGTGCGCGTCGTGAACCTCAAGCAGATCCCCCACCTCGACCAGATCGAGTTCGACGGGAAAGGCGGGTTGAAGATCGGGGCGCTCGTCACGATCGCGCAACTCGAAGAGCATTCGGACGTCGTTAAGAATTTTCCCGGTCTGGCCGAGGCGGCAGGCGCCGTGGCCAGCCCGCAGATCCGCAACCTCGGCACGATCGGGGGCAATCTCTGCCAGCGCCCGCGCTGCTGGTACTACCGGCTCGAGCACGTCGTGTGCATCAAAAAGGGCGGGAGCGAGTGCTACGCCAAAAGCGGGGAGAACAAGTACAACGCAATTCTGGGCGGCGGGCCGTCGTACATCGTTCACCCGTCGGATCTGGCGCCGATGCTCGTGGCGCTCGACGGGTCGGTGACGGTCGCCGGCCCCGGCGGCGCATCGCGCGAGATTCCGCTCGGCAAGTTCTTCACGCTCCCGAGCGTGAACGTCCGCCGGGAAAATGTCCTGGCCAACGACGAGATCATCACGCACGTGAACCTCCCGGGTTCGCCGTTCGCGGCCAGATCGACTTACCTGAAGTTCCGCGAGCGCGACTCGCTGGACTTCGCGATGAGCGCGGTCGCCGCTGCCGTCGAGCTTGACGGCGAGAACGTGAAGCAGGCCCGCATCGTCCTCGGCGGCGTCGCGCCGATCCCGTGGCGCGTCCCCAAGGCCGAAGCACTGATCATCGGCAAGCCCTTCTCCCCGGAACTGGCGGGCGAGGTCGCGAAGCAGGCGCTTGACGGCGCCAAGCCGCTGGAGAAGAACGCATACAAAATCCCCCTCACGCAGACCCTCGTCCGCCGGGCGCTGGCGAAGGTTTGCGGGGCTCAACCGGCACAGGCGTAAGCGCTAATGGACATGACGAATCCCAACGATCTCCCCCCTTGCCCTGAGCCGGTCGAAGGGGCGCCTGTCGAAGGAAGCACCGAGGTGCAAAGCCCGTTCTGCGGGGATCTTCGGAGCAAGAAGTTCTTCATGCTCGACGTGCTTCCGACCGAGGAAGACCAGTTCCTCGACTCGACCAACCACTGCTGGTGCTACCAGACTCAGCAGGTCGTCGGCCCCGACGGGCTGCCCGTTCACCCCAGCGGCTGCAACCCCACCCGCGCCTGCTATGTGAATAGCCTGAACGACGTTGCATAGCGGTGCGTATAATAATCGGAGAACACGAACGGTTATTCGGAGGTCCAGCTTATGCGAACGACGAAGATCATTGCCGCGTCCATCATGCTCCTGTGCGCTTCAACCGCTTTTGCCGCCGTGAAGGGCGACTACGTCGAAGTCCGCACCGCCAGCGTTTTCGCCGGCGCCTGTCACTACAACGGCGAACTTGTCACCACGGGACGCGACGCGATCCTGGCGTGGAACATCACCGAAGGCGAGCACGCCGGCGTCAACCTCGCTGGCGTCCGCGCCGTGGCGGTCGTCAGCTCTGAAGCGAATCTCAGTGAGCAAAACGGTGCTCGCAAAAGCGCGATCGTCCTCGACGCCGCAACCGACGCGCAGGCCGCGGCGTGGACGGCAATGATGAAGCAGCCGTCGGCGACCACGCTCGGCGAGATCGTCTCGATCCGGCGCGGCCCGGTCACGTTCAAGCACGACAAGGACGGCTACACCGTCGACGCCGTCGGCTTCGCATCCGCCAGGGTCCAACCCATGCCCGACGGCGAATGCTGCAAGCAACCGAACCTGGTCTGGTACGAGCCGCTGACGACGCTCGCCGATCGAAAAGTCGGCTACACCGCCACCGCCCGCTACGTCGGCGGGAAGGTCGGCGAGAAGTGGGCTCGCGCCAACGAGAACAGCGCGTTCTACGGGTCGTTCACGCGGTAGCCCAACGAACGGGCGCGACCACCAAAAGGGATTTCGACATGCAGCGCGTCTGTTTCCTCCTGAAGGTGAAGAAGGACCGGCTCGCCGAATACCGGCGTCGGCACGAGCACGTCTGGCCCGAGATGTGCGCGGCGCTGCGCGAAACGGGATGGCATAACTATTCACTGTTTCTTGGCGACGACGGCTTGCTCATCGGCTATCTGGAAACGCCGGATTTCCAGAAAGCCCTGGCCGGCATGGCGGCGAAGCCGATCAATGAGAAGTGGCAGCAGGAAATGGGCGATTTCTTCGAGCAGCTTGAAGGTCAGCGCCCGGACCAGGCGATGTTCATGCCGGCGGAAGTGTTTCATCTCGACTGAGGCAAAAGCGGCATCGCGAAGAGTAGGAGTCACTCCTACTCTTCCTCTTGCTCATTCTCCGCTCCAGACGCATTCCAACGTTCGGCACTCTCCACGGTACCTCATTCAGCATGACGCTCACCCAGACCTGCGCCGGGATCCTCCTCTCCCTCGCGTCCTTCGCAGCCGCTGACGACCCATTCGCTCAAAACGTCCGCACGACCGAACCGCTCTCCCCGGCGGAGCAGGCGAAGACGTTCACGCTCCCGCCGGGCTTCACGATCACGCTCGTCGCCGCCGAGCCGGACGTGAACAAGCCGATGAACCTCGCGTTCGACGCGAAGGGTCGGTTGTGGGTCACGTCGACGAGCCTCTACCCGTGGCCCGCGAAGACCGGCGCCGACAAGACCGACGCGATCAAGGTCATCGAGCTGAATGACGACGGCTCGGCCAAAAGCGTCACCACGTTCGCCGACGGTCTGGACATCCCCATCGGCGTGCTGCCGCTCGGTGACGGCAAGCGGGTGATCGGTTACGACATCGCCACGATCCGCCTCTTCACCGACACCGACGCCGACGGCAAGGCCGATCAGCGCGAACTGCTCTACACCGGCTTCGACCACACGCGCGACACGCACGGCATGGCCAGTAACTTCCGCCGGGGGTTCGACGGGTGGATTTACGCGTGTCACGGGTTCAACAACATCTCGAACGTGGCCGGCAAGAGCGGCAACGTCGTGCATCTGCGCTCGGGCAACACGTTCCGCATGCGTCCGGACGGGTCGCGCGTCGAACCGTTCACCATCGGGCAGATTAATCCGTTCGGGCTGAGCTTCGACCCGCTCGGCAATGCGTATACCTCTGACAGCCACAGCAAGCCGATCTACCAATTGCTGCGCGGCGGGTGCTACGAGGCGTTCGACCGCGACACCAACGACGGGTTGGGGCTTGCGCCGGCGATGATGCACCACCTGCACAACTCCACCGGCATCGCCGGCCTCGGGTTTTATGCCGCCGACGAATTTCCGGCCGAGTTTCGCGGGAACGTGTTCATCGGCAACGTCGTCACCAGCCGCATCAACCGCGACAAGCTCGAATACGTCGGCTCGACGCCCAAGGCGATCGAGCAGCCGGATTTCCTGACGACGACCGACCCGTGGTTTCGCCCCGTGCAGACGGTGCTCGGGCCGGACGGTGCGCTGTACGTCTCGGACTTTTACAACCGGATCATCGGGCACTACGAGGTCGACCTGAACCACCCCGGCCGAGACTTCAAGCGCGGGCGCATCTGGCGGATCGCGTACACGGGCAACGGCGCGAAGCAGCCGGTCGCGAGATTCGATTTCAGCGCCGCCGACGCGCCGCGGCTCGTCGAGAAGCTCGGCGACGCCAATCTGCATAATCGGATGATGGCGACGAACGAGCTGAGCGACCGCATCGGCGCCGACGCGATCGGCCCGTGCCTCCTCGCGACGGCGCGCGGCTCGACGTTTCAGAAGATCCACGGATTGTGGGTGCTGCACCGCTTGAAGGCGATGGAGCTCGGCACCCTCGCGACCGCCTCCGCGGACAAGGAACCGGCGGTGCGCGTGCACGTCATGCGCGTGCTGTCTGAGACGACGAAGTGGTCGGATGCGCATCGGATGCTCGCGCTGGAAGGGCTGAAGGATTCGGATGCACTCGTGCAGCGCTGCGCCGCCGACGCGCTGGGCACGCATCCCGCCGCCGAGCACGTCCGGTCGCTGCTGGAACTGCACCATCGCGTGCCCGCTGCCGATACGCACCTGACGTACGTCGTGCGGATGGCGCTGCGCAACCAACTGACCACGCCCGGCGCCATCGACGTGGTGCGCGCGGGCGGTGCGGACCTGTCGTCGGCGGATCGGAGGGCGATCATGGACGTCGCCGCGGCCGTGCCCACGCCGGACGCGGCGGCGTTCCTGCTTGAACATCTTGAAGAAATCACGGAAGACAATCAGGCGATGACGCGCGTGCTGCGTCATGGCGTGCGCTACGCCGACGGCCGCGCGATCGCGCCGCTGGTCGCCATGCTGCGCAAGCGGTTCGCGGGCGATGTCGACTTGCAGTTGGAGCTATTCGCCGCCGTCCAGACTGCCGCCGCCGAGCGCGGCGAGCCGCTCGTGCCCGCGGCGCGGGATTGGGGGGCGGATCTCGCGCGGACGGCGCTGGCATCGACGACGAACCGGGAGCAAGCGGGTCCGCCGGCGAGTCCTGCGACGATCGCCGCGCGCCGGCGCCAGGCGGCGGAGATCGCGGGGGCACTGTCGCTAAAGGATGTCGCCGGGCCGTTGCGCGACGTGATGACGCACAAGGCCGGTGACGTGAACACGCGGACCGCTGCCGCGACGGCACTGGCTGCCGTAGATCCGGACGTGTTTGTTCGCCCTGCCGAACAGGTCATCGTCGACAGCGGCGAAGCGATGGCGTTTCGCGAGAAGGTCGCGGACGCGCTGGGGCGCGTGACGACGGATGGTGCGCGA
>JBBSLV010000169.1:0-8113 GCA_038233535.1 Tepidisphaerales bacterium
TGCATGAGTTCCCGCAGAGCAAGGTCGCTGTGCTGCGGGCACATCGGGCGGATCAGGTCGAGGTAGAGCGTCACCATCAATCCGGCGACGACGTCTTCGGCTTCGCATTCGTGATCTGCGTTCATTCGGCACCGCCTTCCGAGTCGGATTCGTCCACGACGTCTTCGGACGGCAGAAAGTCGTCCCAGCTTCGGCGGTGCGCCCGCGTGAGCAGCAACACCGGCGTCCAGACGAGCAGTGTCAGTTGCTTTTCCACGACGGCGCGCTGCTTGATCGACATCGTTGCGCCTTGGAGCAGCGTGGTGACCAGATCGAACTTGTGGGCGAGCGCAATGGCCAGTTCGGGCTCGCGTATGACCAGCTCGTAGACCATCCGTTTGAAGTTGCCGCGATCGATTTCCGCCTTGATGTTCATGACGTCTTCGGCAGTGATGAGCGCGTCGGTGGGAATGGCTTTGTTCATGGGAGCAATCCTTTCATCGAAGGTTGGGCCAGGTAGCGAAGATGGCGTCGTCCAGACGCCGGCACGGGACGAGATCAACGCCGTTGCCGCTGGGAAGCTGACTGACAGCCGAGTGTGGGCAGAGGATGCGCACGGGCACGTTGATCTCGCCGCTGTTGATGGAGTTGGCGAGATCGTTGAGCAGCGCCGGCGGCACTTCGCGGACGTTGCGGCACAGATCGATCTCGCCAATGTGAAGCTGCCGCTCGGGGATAGGTTGCTGGATGTACGATGCCGCCAGCGCCAATGAGAGCGGCAGGCCGAGAACGGATCGATACCGCCGCTCGCCGGGAACACGACACTGGATCGACAGGTCGAAGTCGGCCAACTCGAAGCCGGGTACTTGGCACAGACCCGAGACGTACTGTTCAATTTCCTTGCGTGGCAGACCCGGTGCCGTCACCTTCGCGGCTGCGCCCGGTTTGGGCAGCGCGACCGCTCCCTGCACTTCCGTCAGACCCGCGCCGGGCAAATACCCCCGTGCGACGGCGGTCAGCGTTTCTGTATGCGGCGACATCCGCAGCCGCAACGTGATCGGATCGATCTCCAACTGCATCGGCCGCGCTGTTTCCGGGCCGAAGCGGTTCTTCAGCACCGACACCATTCGGCGGTTGTACGCCTTGCGGATCAGGATGGAGCAATCGACGGCGTGCTCCAGCGCCTTCGGTCCCGCGATCTCGCCGCGTTTGGTGACGTGGCAGATGGCCAGCGTCATGACCTGCGCAGCCCGCGTGAGCGAGAAAAACTGAATCAGCGCCTGATAGGCGTCGAAGTTGTTGGCCGAAAGTCCCGGCCCTTGAATGGAATCCAGCACGATCAAGGAGACGCCGTGATACGGCCCATGGGGGTTGAGGACCTGTGACGCGAAGAAGTTGGGCAGCATCTCTACGTCGTGGATGCCGGTCTCGACGTGAATGTTCGACAGCGCCGCCCGGACTTTGGATTGCGGCCATTCTCCCGCCATGTTGACGAAGCCGGCCTTGGCTCGTTCCGCCGACTCCTCGGTCAGGATCATCAGCGCACGCTGCCCCTGACTAACCAGATCGAGCGTCAGTTGCCGCGCCAGCGTGCTTTTGTTGCTGCCGGGCGCACCGGCGAGCAGCATGGCTTCTTCGCGGACGATCTGACCGCAAAGGTCAATGAAGAACGGGTTGCCGATAAACTCGACCGACTCGTGGCGGGTATGCCGGACATCAATCAGTAGCCGCGCTGCGGCGGAGTTGGCAAACGGCTGAACAAATGGCGGCACGCTGCCGACAACGGCAGAACGTGCGCGCATCTTGGGCGCTTGGCTCATAAAAGCTCCTTGAACAAAAAGCGAAAACCGGCCGTTGGCGGGCGCGGCGGATTCAGAATCTACGTCGAGCGGTATTCCTCGCTCTTCCGTAAACTGAAGTCAAGAGGCGAGTTAGGAAGAATTTTCGGATGAATGGAGGGGCGTGGGGGGATTGTTTTTGGAGCTTTGGACATCGGGCCCGAGCAAGGGGTGGGTGAACGGTTGGCACCATTCGGCGGCTCGTGCGGCGATGTCGTCAACTGCACTCGCAGTCGTCAGTTCCAGAACATGCTCTCGTCATCATCGGCCGTGGGCATGTACGGCAACGTACCGGCGACGAGTTCGCGCACCTGTTTCACCATCTCATCGAAGTGACCAATGCCGACCGTAATGACTTCGTCGATCAGTGCCGCGTCAATCGGCACGCCCGGCGCTTGGCAGTGCGTCTTCCACATCAGATCACCGGCGCTCGGATGAATGCCGACCGTGCCGCCCACCTTTCCGCGGGACTGGGTCAATAACCTCAACAGGCGCGTGACGGCGAACCGCTTGTCCTCGGGGAATACATTCCGAATCACGCAGTCGCAATGAAACTTCGAAGTTGTGGGGTCGCATTCCAGCGAGACGTCGTACGCGTTGCCGCCGAAGATGACGGCGCATTTGACCGTATCGCCTTCGATCTCCGCCGGCACGCCACGGCTCGTGATGTAGCTGCTCGCAGCAGTCATAAACTGCCTGATGATTCTCCGCTTCTGCTTCTTCTTCATAAAACACCTTCTGCCCCATCGGGGCGATGAACTTGGACCCCGCCGCGCACGATCGTGCGCGACCTGTCCTGCTGGGCAGACAAACTCCGCTACGCAGCGGAGGCGTCGGCCGGTTTCTTCGTGGAATTCGTCGGATACTGAATTGAGTGGATCGCCTCGACGGCGGTGTCGTCGTAGACGTGGTAGTAGAGCGCGAGGATGCCGCTGTTGCGATGGCCCATCAGGGCCTGCGCGTACTGGATCGGCGTCTTCGTTCGCGCCAGCATCGATGCGAACGTGTGCCGCAGGCTGTGGAGCTTGAACTTCTCGCCTTCAGGAAAGCCGCACTGGACGCATAACCGCTTCAACGCCTTGACCGTGCTGCTCTCGTTGAGCTTCGTGTTGCCGTCAGGATTACGCTTTGAGATGGGGCCGTGAAACACCCGCTCGTCGGACCGCGGCATCGCTTCGAGCAACTTCCGAAGGTCGGGGTGCAGCGGGATGCGGCGCACCCGGCCCGTCTTTGTCGTGTCGCCCGAGCCGCCGAGTCGGATAACCAGATGACCCGGCCCGTCCGCGGGCAGCAACACCATCGACCACGTCAGATCACGGGTCTCGCCGAATCGGAGGCCGGCGTATGCCATGGTGGCAACGATCGGCTTCAAGTGCATGTCGGCCGCTTCGAGTAGTTTCGCCGTCTGCTCCGGCGTGAAGACTGGCTGCTCGTTGGGTGCCGGTTTGCTCAACGTCGCGCCCGATACCGGGTTGGCGGGCAGAATCTTCGCCTTGTTCACCGCCCACTTGAACATCTGCTTGATGATTACGGAGCGGTCGTAGGCGGTCTTCTTACCGTACGCGGCTGACACAGACCGGTGCCAGTTCCAGAAGTCGCCTTCGGTGAACTTCCCGATCTGCTTGTTGAAGTGGGTGTTGGACCACGCGACGAAGGTCGAGAGAACGTACTCGTACTTCGTCAGGGTCGTTTTGGCCCTCGTCATCGACGACTGATAGGCGAGATACCGCCGCGCCACGTCGGTCATCGTGACTTTCGCCGGCGCGGCATGCTCGCCGGCGAGAATACGTTCGGCCAACTCGTGGATGCGGTGGATTGCCAGCGCTTCGCTGCGCGTGTTCAGCGGCACGTTGTACCGCTGGCCGCTGTATCCGCACTCCGCGTAGTAGTTCCGGCTGGCGACTTCGGCACCGCCGTCATTGCGGTAAACGCGGTGGCCATACTGAATGTTCAGCACGCCGACCGCGACACTCTTTCGGTTGACGAGTTTCATGCCAGCACCTCCTCAAGGAGACGCTGGGTGACGAAGCGCAACGGTCGACCGCGGAAGACCGACGACGCGAACTTCCCTTCACAGACGAAACGACGGAGCGTTTGCTTCGAGAGCTTCGTGACCTGCGCCGCCTGATCAAGGCTGAGGATCGGTCCAAACTTCTCGGTGTAGAGCTGGGCGATGTCCTTTAACTCATCCGCGTTCAGCCGCGGCCCGCCACGGTGATAGTCGCTGGGCGGAACGACCGCGTTCACCGGCTCGGGACCGCCTGCCCGCAGCGCTGCCTGCGCCGCGTAGTACGCCTCGTCGCTGTGCTCCGGCATCTCGTTACGCAGGTGCGCGGGCGGTTGCGTCCGGGCTCGACCGCGCCGCGTGGCGACTTCAGGTTGGGGATCATCGTGACATTCGGCAAAGACGACGGGCGATGTCTTGCCCGTGTTCTTTTTGATTGCCGCCCGTGCGGTTTCGACCGCGGCGGGCTTTTTCGTTTTGGCCATTGGGCCTCCATGGTTCGGCGAAAACCCAATCGCTTTCGCCGTCGGCCATGAAGTCGTTCGAAAATGCCCAGGGCTTGGCGGCCGCCCTTTGATCGTTTCATCAATCGCCTGATCGGGTTTGACGGCGGCAATGGCCTTTTCCGGCGACATGGCGGGCATCCGCCTCGCTCGATCGGAAGCCGGTGGGATGCTTCTGCGTTCCGTTGACGCGCCGTTGTGAATGCCGGGAAGGTCATACGCGCGATCGGCGTCGATGACCGCATCGCGCGGAAAGGCGAGCGCGCGCTGGGAGCCGTAGGGTCGGATCAGCGCGCGAGCCGTCGCGACGGCGGCAGTCGTGCGGACCTTGCCGTTCGGTTTGGGCTGCGGCCAGTGGGTGGGGATGGGAACGCCGTCGATCTGACGAACGCGGGCGGGCGCTGGCGACCGGGGAGGGTCCGCCGCGCGGAATGTATCGGAAGCGTCAACTACTTCGATCGCTTCCGCTGAGTTCCGCTTTTTCGTCGGCGCCGAGTTCCGTATTTTCGCGGACGGGTGGCGGACGGGCCGAGAGACCGAAGCGTCGCAACGATTTGTGCTACAAGCCTTTGTAGTTTCATGGCTTGCGTTAACGGAGAGGGCGGGATTCGAACCCGCGAAACCCTTGCGAGTTTACAGCATTTCCAGTGCTGCTCCTTCGGCCACTCGGACACCTCTCCAGGAGGACGAACATGATAGGGAAGCGGCCGAATGAGACAAGCGTGACGGTTGCGGTGGGTTGTCGGGGGGGTGCGTGACTGTTTCGGCGGGTGCCGGTCGAAAATCAGACCTGCCCACGAATCTCACGAATGGGCACGAATGGGAAAAAGACAGAGAGATTGGCATCGGTTCTCATTCGTGTGGATTCATGAAATTCGTGGGCATCCTCTTTCACCGAATCAGCCGCCGAAACGGTCACGCATCCTTGTCGGGGTCGCGCGCTCGGGGGATCAGATGCGCGCGAGGGCGGGTGCGTCAGAGTAGTTGCGGCTCTTCCAGCGGGACCGGGCACACGTCCTTTCGGCGGCAGCTTTGGCACTGGTACCCTTCCCACAAGGCGTTGAACTGTTCGAGGACGCCGTCGATCAGACTAGGGGATTCGGTCCAGATGCCCAGCTCGAAGTTGCGTTTGCCGTCGGCCTTGGCGCCCAGGCCGGCGCCGGTGAGGTTGGCGCTGCCGAGGTACATCGCGCGGCAATCGACGACGACCGTCTTGGCGTGCAGGCGCGGGCAGCGCCGGATGGTCAGACCCTTGGGCAGTTCCTTGCGCAGCTCGCGCAGCGCGGGGGCGCTGGGGGTGCCGGCGTGGAGGAGACGGATTTCCACGCCGCGCTGCGCGAGGCGGCGCAACACTTCGACGATCGATGGCGCGCGGCGCGTCCCGGCCTGGGGGACGAGCATCGCCTTGAAGTCGGCGGTGGCGATGTCGAGGCTGGTTCTGGCGGTCGCCAGGCCGATGCGGACGACGCGGTGGAAGTGTTCGGCGTCAACGACAAGCTCGGCCGCGCCGGTCGCGCGTTTCGTCTGCGGGAGCGAAAGTGTCGGCAAGCGTAAGCCCACCGGGCTTTATCGGCACAACGAGCGAGTTCAGCCCCGCAGGTGGAGCGGAATCAGTCCTTTTGTCCGGGATGTCGCGACAACCGCGACGAATGCGGGCGAACGCGGCCATGGGAATACATCGAAAAACGCGGTTTGCGGCTTCAACACGATGGTTCAGAATTTTCCGGACATGTGGCACGGGTGTTGTTCTAGATCATTTCATCCGAACGCGAGCCGATGCGAACGGAACACTGAAGTGAAGAAACTCGCACGGCTCGCTTAATTTTTTGCCCGCGCATTCCGGCCCAGCCCCATGCCCAAAACCCCCGGGCCGGAACCCCATAGCCCGCGGCTGACGCTACCCGGCGTCAGCCGTTTTTTTGCGCCCGTTGAGAGCACTTGGGAGCAATATCGGAAGGTGATCAAGCTTACTTACCGAAGCCCCAGCGTCTGGTTGAATGCCCCGGCGACGAAGTCGAGAAACTCGCCGCTGAACCCCAGCGTTTCGTAGATGCGGACCGTCAGGTCATAGATCCACTGGAACAGCCCCGGCACGCGCATCACCACGAGAAACAGCACGACAAACGCGATGGTGCTGATCGGCGGCGACATCAGCTTGTGGCGCGTCTCCTCATCCATGTAGGCTCCGACGATCTGGAAGCCATCCAACGGCGGGACGGGAACGAGGTTGATGACGACGGCGATCATCTGAAGCTGCGCCAACGTCGCCAGGAACATGTGCGTCAGAGACCACGTCTGGGGTTGGGTCGCGTCGACGGTGATCCATCCGATGGCCGGATGAAACGGGAGCGACAGCAGGAGGAAGAGCAGGAAGTTCATCGCCGGTCCGGCCGCGGAGACGGCGGCGTCCCAGGCGCGGCTTCGGAGCAAATCCCGGCGGATGTAAGTCGCCCCGCCGGGCAGCGGGATCCCGCCCAGCATGAGAAAGATCACCGGCAGGAGAATGCTGCCGAAGGGGTCGATGTACTGAATTGGGTTGAGCGTCAGCCCGCCGCGCTCCTGGATCGTGTAGTCCCCTCCGAAGTGCGCAACGATCCCGTGGGCAAACTCGTGCAGCACCACCGACATGATCCACCCGATGAGGATGGCCCACGTCAGCGGCGACTGAAAATCAACGGCGGCGAGCATCATCTGAAGGCAGAAGGTAAAGGGCAGAAGGCGGAAGTGAAACATCGGACGCGCCGATCACCCGCCACGGGGTGCGTGACCGTTTCGGCGGCTGATTCGGTGAAAGAGGATGCCCACGAATCTCACGAATCCACACGAATGAGAACCGATGCCAATCTCTCTGTCTTTTTCGGCTCTCCGCGAAGTCGCTGATTAAGCGACCGGATGCCCAAGAAAGTGCCGATTTTAGAGCAATTTCATGGTCTGCCACGGCTGAGGCCGGTGGATATCAGCGACTTTCGCGGAGAGCCTCTTTTTCTCATTCGTGCCCATTCGTGAGATTCGTGGGCAGATCTGATTTTCGACCGGCGCCCGCCGAAACAGTCACGCACCCCCCGCCACGCCGGTGTCTGAGCTGAAGGCGAAGAGGCGCGGGCGTCGCATCGGCGGCGAGCTTCCGGAAACATTCGCCGCAGATGAGCCGGCCGTCATGGTTGTGGATGTCGCCGTAGGGGAAACGTCCGGCGCAGCCGACAAGGTGCGGCTGCGCCGAGGCTTGGTTGACGGCGGCGGCTTCGAGCGGCATCATGTCATTGAGCGAACATCGTCGCCGGCCAAGACGTTTACGGTCGCGGAGGAGGGGACGGATTCTGCTCCTTCGCTAATTTGTGGAAGACCAACACCCGCTGACGGCGGAGCGAGTTTCCCTCGCCTCCAGGAAGTCTGCTGCCCTAAAGCCGCGAGAAGCCAACGAATCCTCATGAAAGAACTCCCTCGCCTGTTGTGCCAGCGAACGCGAAGTGAAATCGTGATCGACGGGGGGCTCGATAAGCCGCAGTGGGGGCGGGCGGCTCGCGCGGATTTGAGGTTGTATTCGGGCGGGCGCCCGACCCACGGCACGGTCGTGCGCGCGCTGTGGAGCGCGAGCGACCTGTACGTGGGCTTCGAGTGCCAGGATCCCGAGCCCGCCGCGTCGATGAGCCGCCGCGATGATCCGCTGTTCCAGGAAGGCAATGTCGTCGAGCTGTTCGTGGACCCTGCCGGGGAGGGAACCAGCCTGTTTGAATTCGAGGTCAATCCGCTGGGCACGTTGATGGACTTATTCTACGACCGGTTGGACA
>JBBSLV010000170.1:0-8080 GCA_038233535.1 Tepidisphaerales bacterium
GGGAATCTTGCAGAAGATCCAGAAGCCCGCGTTCGACGACCTCGACGCCCCGATCGAGTATGTTCACAGCGATGAGATTCCCGTCCCGTTCAACCACTACCAGGAAGAGGCGATGATGCCCAGCGTCGACCGCATCGTCACCGCCGCGAAGGAAGTCTGTTACCGCTAAGGAGCGCGGGCAGCGGGCAGCGGGCAGCGGGCAGGAAGAAACGTTTCGACGAATTTTCCTGCCTACTGCCTACTGCCCGCTGCCCGCTGATCGCCATGCCCGCTGAAATCACCATGCCCCAGCTCTCGGACACCATGACCGAGGGAACGATCGTCAAGTGGAACAAGAACGAAGGCGACAAGGTTCGCGCCGGCGAGGAGATCGCCGAGATTGAAACGGACAAGGCGACCATGCCGATGGAGGCGTTCGAGGCGGGGACGCTGGCGGTGGTCCTGCTGAAAGAGGGCGACAAGGTGCCCGTGGGCGGGCTGCTCGCGGTGATCGCGACCGGGAGCGAGAAGCCCGAGGACGTGCGCGCGAAGTACGCACAAGGCGCCAAGCCCTCAGCCGCAAAGCCCCCGAATCCTCCGGCGGAGAAAGTGCAAACGTCCCGCGCCCAACCCGCGCGCGTCGGCGCGGAGCGCGATTCCATCTCGGGCGGAACCCCCCTCTCCTTCGAGGCCGCCAGCGTCAGCGAGATCCACGAGCCCGACGAAGTCGGCCACGGCGCCACGCGCCAGCCCACGCACCCGTATCCCCCGTTGAAAGGCCACGACGGGGGCGCGGGCGGCAACGGTCACGGCGACGGCTCCGGCCGACGCATTAAGGCATCCCCCCTGGCGCGGCGCATCGCCGCGGACAAGAACATCGACCTCGCCCAGCTCGACGGCTCCGGCCCGAACGGGCGCATCGTGCAGGCCGACGTGCTCGCGTTCACGTCCAATGCATCGGCTAAGCCGCAAGCGGGGGAGTCAAAGTCGCTCGCGGTGTCGGCCGTCCCCACCCTCGCCGGGCGCATGACGGGCGGCGACAAGGAAATCATCCCGCTCACCAAGATCCGCTCGATCATCGCCAAGCGGTTGCAGATGTCGAAGCAGACGATCCCGCACTTTTACGAGACGATCGACATCGACGTCGACGACCTTGCCAGACTCCGCGAACGCCTCAACAGGCAGCTCGAGCGCGAGAAGGTGCGGTTAAGCCTGGGCGACCTCGTCGCCAAGGGCGTCGCCCAGGCGCTGGTCGAGAATCCCGCGCTGAACGCGACGTTCGACGGCAAGGAGATCACCCGCTACGCCGACGTGAACCTGGGCATGGCCGTGGCGCTGCCGGATGGGTTGATCGTCCCGGTGCTCCGCGGCATCAACCACATGGGGTTCCGCGAGATCCGGCTTCGCTCGGCCGACCTGATCGACCGCGCCCGCAGCCAGCGCCTCAAAAAGGAAGAGATGACCGGCGCGACGTTCACGGTGAGCAACCTCGGGGGCATGGGCGTGCGCGAGTTCAGCGCGATCGTGAACCCCCCGGAGGTCGGCATCCTCGCCGTCGGCGCCGCCGAGAAGCGCGCCGTGGTGAAGGACGACCAGATCGTCGCCCGCCCGATGATGACCGTGACGCTCAGCGCCGACCACCGCGCCGTCGACGGCGCCGTCGCGGCAACGTTCCTCGGCACGCTTCGGCAACTGCTGGAAGAGCCGGGGTTGATGCTGGTGTAACCCGCACCGCGCCCAGGCGTGGTGCAATCGACGAGTCATGCGGACGAAGAAGGGGCATCCATCTGTCCAGGAATTTGCGGAGAACGTCCTGAACCCTCCCCGCGCCTCCGCGGTGAAATGTATTGTGGAAGTAATTCTGTCGCGCCCCCGTAACCGGGGTCACACGGATTTTTAAATGAACCGGGCGATTCTGTCTTGCGTTGAACAAAAAAGGAATTAGGATTCCACCCGGCTTCAGACGTACGGGCAACGAGACGTTCGGAGTTTTTGCATCGGACAGCACCACACTCAGTTTGTTTGATCACACGCACGGCGATGGATTGCCGGTGCCGTGTGATCCGCTCGGCCAGGATGGCCGGCGGTTCTGGAAAGGGCAGGGAAGCCAATGGGTTCTCACGTCGGCAACCGTTCGCTCGCACACCTCTGGCAGGCTCCGCTCCTTCTCGTCTCGCTCTGCCTCTTCGGTTACGCCGCCTATCTGTTCATCGATCCGCAGCCGGGTTTGACGATCGACCAGAAGATCGACGTCGCCCGCGTCTATCTTAAAAACGAGCGCCCCGAAGCCGCGATCGAGCAGCTCAACCGGCTGCTGACCACCGAAAAACTTCCGCGCGAAAGCGAGGCCACGATCCACCTGCTGCTGGCCACGGGCATCGAGGCCGCGCAGAAGCAGAAACGCATCAACATTCCCGCCAATCACGCCCGCATCATCGAGCAGACGCAGATCGCCCTTGCCCAGGGCATCAAGCCGACAGGTGAAATGCACCGCCGGCTGGGCGAGAGCTATGAATCGCTTGACCGCCCGAGTGATGCGCTGTCGCACTATCGCCACGCGATCGCCATGACGCCCGGCCACGCGCTGCGGCTTCAGCGCAAGGTCATCGCCATGCAGATGGCGCAGGACGACACACTGCCGGCCGAGGGTTCGATCGACGAGTACCTCGCGTCACAGGAGCTGACCGATAGCGAACGCGCCTGGGCCCTGGGCGAGAAAGCGCAGTTGCTTGCCGACCGCGGCCAGTTTGTGCAGGCCCGCGAGCTGCTCGCCAAGGCCATCAAGCTCGACACCGACCCGATCGCACAGGGACAGGTCAACTATCGGTTGGGCTACTGCGCCTGGAAGCTCGGGGCTAACGAGGAGGCCGAGCGTTACCTGCGCGTCGCCCGCGAGCAGCTTCGCGTGCAGCACCCGCTCGACGGGGAAGCCGCGTACGTTCTGGGCAAGATCTTCCAGGACCGCGGCGACGCGGCGCAGGCGAATTCGTTCTACCAGGTTGTGCTCGTCAGCCACCCCGATAGCCGCGTCGCGCCGCTGGCGCGCCTGGGGCGCGGCGTGTGCCGCATCCTCCAGGGTGAAGATGACGCCGGCCTGACCGACCTGCACGACCTCGTCGAGCACATCGGCTCGCGGCCGTCGCGCGAGCGGCTCAAGACCGACACGCTCGCCAGCCTGCGCCAGGCCGCCGAGGTGCTGACGGCCAAGCAGAACTATCAGGGGTCGCTGGAAGTGCTCACCTACGAGCAGCAGCTTCAGCCCGAGCCGCCGGCGTCGTTCTTCGCGCGGCTGGCGAACGTGTATGAGCGCCGGGCCGAGCAGGTGGAGCGGACGGTCGCCGACGGTTCACCGCCCGAGCGCGTCCGCCGGTCGCAGGCGGTTCGCGAGTACCGCACCAAGGCCGGCGACGCCTACGTCGCATATTCCCGGCAACTGACGCTAGCCGACGACAAGGGTTATGGCGAAGCGCTGTGGAAGGGGATCGATCTCTACGACCGCGCCCCGAACCTTCAGTGCGTCGTCTCCGCGCTCGAGCTGTTCGTCGTCGAGCGGCCCGACGATTCGCTGACGCCGGACGCGCTGCTCCGACTCGGCAACGCCTACCGCGCCGCCGGCCAGTTCGACAAGGCAATCGAGGCGTACAAGCGCAACCAGTTCCGCTACGGGCAGACGCTCGCCGCGAGCAAGTCCGGCGTGCCGCTGGCGCAGGCGTACATCGCCAAGGGCCCGGAGGAGTATCCCAAGGCCGAGCAGGTGCTGATCGCCGTCGTCGACAACAACCCGCTGCTCACGCCCGAAGCCGAAGAGTTCCGCCAGGCGCTGTTCGAGCTGGCGCAGCTCTATTACCGCACCGGCCGATTCGAGGAAGCGGTCGGACGTTTCGAGGAGCTGACGCAGCGGTATCCGAACGACGAGCGGCTCGGCCAGTTGCTGTTCCTCATCGGGGACAGCTACCGCAAGAGCGCGGGGTTGCTCGATGCCCGGCTCGCGTCGGCCGACCCCAGCGCCAAGGCCGGGGGCGCCGCCGAGGCGGCCGAAGCATTGGCGGCCAAGCGCGAGCGACTGGCCAAGGCCCGCGGGTTGTACGACCAGGCGATCGAATTTTATCGCGTCACCGCGCCGGCGAGCGACAACGACAAGCTCTATCACAAGCTCAGCCACTTCTATCGCGCCGATTGCGTCTACGACCTGGGCCACTACGACGAAGCGATTCGCCTCTACGATGCCGCCGCGTTCCGATATCAGGACGATCCCTCGGCCCTGGCGGCGTACGTGCAGATCGTCAACTCCTACTGCGCCCTCGGAAAAATCGAAGAAGCCAAAACCGCCAACGAACGCGCCAAGTGGCTGCTCCGCAGAATGCCCGCCGATTCGTTCGCCGAAGGCGGCTTCACGATGCCCAAGGCGTATTGGGAACAATGGCTGAAATGGACGAGCGCGGCGGGGATGTGGTGATGGGAAGGAGTTGCCAGTTGTTAGTTGCCAGTTGCCGGAAAGGCAGTGGCATCTGACTGGCGACTGGCAACTAACAACTGGCAACATGCCTTTGGACAACACCATCCTCGCCCTCGAAGAGCAGGTCGCGTGCTATCGGCGGCTGGCCAAGCTCGCGGAGTTGCAGCACGTTCACGTCCAGCAGGAGCAGACGGAACAACTTCTGGAAATCCTTCAGAAGCGTCAGGAAGTTCTCAATGACATCGGGCGGCTTGAGGGTGTGGTTGGGCCGCAGAAGCGCCGCTGGGCGGCGTATTTGGGGGAACTTGATGGGGCAGATCGTGTGCGCGCCGAGACGTCGCTGGCGGAGACGCGCCGGCTGCTCGAGGAGATCACGGCGGCGGATCGAAACGATGCGCTCGTGCTTCAGCAGCGGAAGTTGAACCTCGGCCGGCAGATCAACCAGGCGTCGGCGGCGAAACAGGTCAACCGGAACTACGCCGCGGCTGCGTATGGACCGCGAATGTCGCGAATGGACATCTCACGATGAGCGCACCACCCGTCAACTCGCCCGTCGTCACCGCCCAGCGCATCGAAGAGCTGGGGCGGATCATCATGGCCTACAGCGAGGTGACGGACCGCCTCCAGCAGTCGCACGATCAACTCCAGCAGACCGTCGAGTCGCTCCGAACGGAGCTGGGTGAAAAGAACCGATTGCTCGAGCGCCGAAACCGTTTGGCCGCACTGGGCGAGATGGCCGCGGGCATGGCACACGAGATCCGCAATCCGCTGGGCGGCATTCAGCTTTACGCGTCGCTGCTGGCCAAGGACGTCGCCGATCGCAGCGATTCGCTGCTGCTGGTGACGAAGATTTCCGCCGGCGTGAAGCGGCTCGAAGGGCTTGTCAGCCAGACGCTGCACTTCACGCGCGAGATCAGTGCGAGCATTTCGCAGGTCGATCTCGCGGAAATCGTCGCGCAGGCGGTCGAGCTGTCGCACAACGCGATGCTGGCGCGCTCGATCACGTGCACAGTCGATGGCCCCGAGGAGTTGCCGGTGCTGGCCGACGCGGCGCTGATCGGGCAGGCGCTGCTGAACCTGCTCCTCAATGCCGCCGACGCCACGCCCGACGGCGGGACGATTTCGGTAACGTACAACGCGCCCTCGCCGGAGTCCGGCGCGCGGCAATTTCACCTGGTCATCCGCGACAGCGGCCCGGGCATCCCCGCGGCCATTCTCGACAAGGTCTTCAACCCGTTTTTCACGACCAAGGACAACGGGACCGGCCTGGGACTGGCCATCGTGCACCGCATCGTCGAAGCGCACGAGGGCACGATCAGCGTGACGAACCCGGTTGACGGGGGCGCGAGGTTTGAGATCAGAGTGTGAGGATTTTGGATTGCGGATTGCGGATTTGGATTCAATCCAAAATCACCAATCCAAAATCCAAAATGGAGAGAGACCTATGGCAAAGATTCTCGTCGTCGACGACCAAGACATGATGCGGGACTCCCTCGCCGCCACGCTCGTGCGCGAGGGGCATGAGGTCATCGCCGCCACCGACGGCGCGACGGCCGTGGCGCGCCTGAACAACGGGCGCTTCGACCTGATGATCACCGATCTGAAGATGCCGAAGATGACCGGCATCGAGCTGTTGGCCGAGGCCAAAAAGCTTCGGCCGGAGATGCCCGTCGTGCTGATGACCGCGTTCGCCACCGTGCAGACGGCCGTCGAGGCGATGAAGCTCGGCGCATACGACTACATCCAGAAACCGTTCGACGGCGAAGAGATCAAGCACCTCGTCGATCGTACGCTCGAACACAACCGGCTCATTCGCGAGAACCAGGCGCTGCGCAGCATGGCCGAGGTGTCCGGCCCGCGCCCGCTGATCGGCAGCGGGGAGGCGATGGCCGAGGTGCGGAAGAAGATCGAGCTGGTCGCGCGCAGCAACGCGACGGTCCTCATCCGCGGGGAGAGCGGCACGGGCAAGGAAGTCGTCGCCCGCGCGATCCACAACGCCTCGGATCGCAAGGAGCGCCCGATGCTCGCGGTGAACTGCGCCGCGCTGTCGGAAAATCTGCTGGAATCCGAGCTGTTCGGCCACGAAAAAGGCGCCTTCACCGGCGCCGACCGAATGCGCCGCGGACGCTTTGAACTGGCCGATGGCGGCACGCTGCTGCTCGACGAGATCAGCGAAATCGCCCCCGGTTTGCAGGCAAAGCTGCTCCGCGTGCTTCAGGAAAGCGCCTTCGAGCGCGTCGGCAGCAGCCTGACGCAGACCGTCGACGTGCGCGTCATCGCGACGACCAACCGCGACCTCGAAGAGGCCGTCGAGGTGGGCGAGTTCCGCAGCGACCTGTTCTACCGGTTGAACGTCGTCCCCATCGACCTCCCAGCGCTGCGGCAGCGCACGGAGGACATCCAGGAACTCTGCCGGCACTTCCTCCACAGCGTCGCCAAGCGCGAGCAGAATGCGTTCCGGCACATCGAACCCGAAGCAATCCGGCTGCTTCAGAAGTACCCCTGGCCGGGCAACGTGCGCGAGTTGCAGAACATCATGGAGCGGGCCACCGTACTCGAGACGGCCCCCGGCGTGATTCAGGCGCAGACGATCGAGCCGTGGCTGAAAGTCCGCGGCAGCACCGAGGCCGCCGCCGTCGATCTGGCGGGCAAGCCGCTGGCGGACATTGAGAAGCAGGTGATTCTCAGCACGCTCGAACAGTTCAAGGGCCATCGCATCAGGACAGCAACAGCGCTGGGCATCGGCGTGCGGACGCTGGGCATGAAGCTCAAACGTTGGCGCGAAGAAGGCGAGCCGGTCGAAATGGGCGCATAAGCTGCGCATGAGGCGCAGGAGTTGCCGCATGATCGGGAAGGGTGACGCGGCAACCGTCGAGAATCGTGGAGCGGAGTCTTCCGGCACGGGGTTTGATCTAATCGATTGATCGGGTTTAGAGTAACGGGCATGTTTATCCAGCGACTGCTCAACCAGGGAAACGCGCCGCTGCTCGAGCGAACGCTCGAGTTCACGGCCCAGCGTCACCGGCTGATCGCGGAGAACGTCGTGAACGTGGACACGCCCAACTACCAGCAAAAGGACATGTCGCTGGAGAAGTTCCAGTCCATGCTCCGCCGGCGCGTCGAGGAACGGCGCAACGGACCCCCCGGCGGGACGGGCTTCGCCGACATCGACGGCGAACTGGAAAACCCTGAGCGCGGCATCCTGTTCCACGACGGGAACAACCGCTCGATGGAACAGCTCATGAGCGAGCAGGCGAAGAACGCCCTGATGCACAACATGGTGGTGGAGCTGCTGAAAAAGCAGTTCGCATCGCTGGAAAACGCGCTGCGTGAACGAATTACGTAGGAGGTCATTTGTCACTGGTCACTCGTCACTGGTCAAAGACCGGAGCCTGACAAGTAACCAGTGACAAGTGATCAATGACTTGGAGTAACAATGTTCGACGTCCTAGACATCGGCGCCAGCGGGTTGCAAGCCCAGCGCACCCGCATGGACACGATCGCGGGCAATATTGCCAACGCGAACACGACCCGCAACGCGCAGGGCCAGCCGGCGCCGTACCGCCGGCGGTTCGTCGTGTTCGGGCCGGGGCAGCAGAACAACCCGGAGAAGCCCGGCGTCCGCGTGCAGGACATCAAGATCGA
>JBBSLV010000171.1:0-8035 GCA_038233535.1 Tepidisphaerales bacterium
ATCTCTGCCGGGCTCATGAACTGGCCCTTCTTGATGTTCACGTAGCAGCTTGTCGTCCCGCAGGCGATGAGCAGGTCCGTCTGACGGGCGAGGAAGGCGGGCACCTGGAGGATGTCCACGACCTTCGCGGCGAGCGGTACCTGATCCGGTTCATGCACATCCGTGAGCACGGGAACGCCCAGCTCCTGCTTGATGCGCTCGAGGATGGCGAGTCCTTCGGTCAGCCCCGGCCCGCGGAAGCTACTGTTGCTCGAACGGTTGGCCTTGTCGAAGCTGGCTTTGAAGACGTAGGTCAATCCGAGTGAATCGCAGACGCGCTTCATGTGCTGACCGATGGTGAAACACAGCTCGGCCGACTCGATCACGCAGGGGCCGGCGATGACGAAGAGCGGGGAGCGGTCGCGGTGGAGAAGGTCGTGCATAAGTCACTGGTCACTGGTCACTTGTCACTTGTCAGGGAGAAGACTGGCGCCATCTTTGTCTTTGACAAGTGACAAGTGACAAGTGACAAGTGACCAGTGACTACTCCGGCACGATAAACGGCACGCGGATCGGCATCAACCGAATGTCCACCGGCGTATGTCCCGCGGCGTCGCCGTCGATCTGGACGGGGACGGGCTGGCTCGAGGTCACGCGGATTGTCTTGCCCTTCGTGTACACGACGCCTTCGGACTGCAAATGCTCGCCCGCGGCGGCGAAAAGGAAATGCCGCACGGCGTCCTGCGGGGTGCGGCAGGGGAGGATGCAGATGTCGAGCAAGCCGTCGTCCGGACGGGCGTGGGGGAGCAGGGGGAAGCCGGTGCCGTACTCCTTGACGTTGCCGATGAACGCGATGGCGGGGAGGTCACGGGCAATCGTCTTTGCGTCGACGGTGACGGTGAGGGCGGGGTAGTGATAAGCCCGCAGCGCCAGCGCCGCGGGGAGCACGTAACTGGCGAGCTGGATCGGGCCTTGGCGCAACTTGTCCAGCTCGTGCACGACGCCGGCGTCGATGCCGATGCCGGCCATGAGGAGAAACAGCTCATCGTTGGCGCAGGCCGTGTCGAGATGGATGACGCGATGATTGCGAATGGCGGCCACGACGCGGGCGGGGAGGTTGCGGTCGTCCCAGCGCAGCCCGAGATGGTGCCCCAGGAGATTGGCGGTGCCCATCGGGACGATCAGCAGCGGGGGGCCGTCGACGTGGTCGCGTTTCTCATGATGGTAGAGCTGACGCGCCACGGCGCGAACGGTGCCGTCGCCTCCGATCACGATGGCCGCCGTCGCGGGGTTCGCAAGCTGCTCGGGCTTGACCTGATCGGCGCGTTCGAGGAACAGCGTCGCGCGAAACCCCTCGGTCGCGAGTCGTCCCGCGATCCGCTCGGCAAGCACCCGCCCGCGCCCGCGGCCGGCGATGGGGTTGGCGAAGATCAGGACGTCTTTCACGACGACGTTGTATCGCGCCGCAAGGTTTCTGCGAACGCGCGACCGCGCGTCAATGCGGAGAGCGTGTGACCTTTTGTGTAGCACGGGTTTTCAACCTGGGTCTGTCGTGGCGAAGGCACGGGTTGAAAACCCGTGCCACGAAAAAAGCTGCAAACTCTGACGATGTGCGGGAGATTGATCTTGAACGTTACGCCGCCTGCGGCTTGGCGCGTCGTCCGGGCGGAATGCGCGTCATGCCGATGCGCCGCCTCGCCGCGCGCCAATCGCCCAGATCGACCGACGCCTCGTCGTCGTCCGGGGACTGGCTCTCCTCGTCATCGATCGCAAGGTCTTCGTGATCGTGATCGTCGTCTTCGTCGTCAACGGCGTCATGATGCACGTCGGCATCGTCATGCGAATCGACGATCAATTCCTGCTCGCCCTCCCGCAGCGCCTCGACCTCCGCCGCCGACAGCGCGGTGAACGTCGGCGGGTGCTCGACCGCCGGCGGTGGGGGTGGGGCGGGGGGCGCGGCGTCGACGAACATGAACCCCTGGTCGACGTGGTGAGGTAAATCACCGTCACGAACGCGCTGGAGAATGTGATCAACGCTGACCCCCCAGAGCTCAGCCGCGATGGTTGGAACGACCCAGCAAGACATAAGAAAATGGTGTCCTCGGCGCCAAGCATCACATCGGAGCGGCCGCCCGCTCCGCTTGACCCAAAGCCCGGCCCTGCGCGTTATCGGTAGTTGTTGAACTGAAGCGGAATCTCCTGCGGAGTCGCCTTCAGGTGCGCGATCACCGTTTGCAAATCGTCGCGCTTCGCGCCCGACACGCGCAGCGCCTCGCCCTGGATGGACGCGTTCACCTTCAGCTTCAATTCCTTGATCGACTTCTGGATCGCCTTGGCCGTGTCCTTGTCGATCCCGCTCTTGAGCTTGTACTTCTGGCGGACCGTCTTGTGCGTCGCCTGCTCCAGCTTTTGCGCATCCAGCGCCCTGGGATCGACGCCGCGCTTGATCATCTTCTCGACCAGCACCTTCTTCACCGCCTCCAGTTGATGCTCGGCGTCGCCGGTCAATGTCAGCTCCTTTCCCTTGCGGTCAAACTCCAGCGACGCCGCCGATCCTTTGAAGTCGTAGCGCGTGGTGATCTCCTTCACCGCCTGGTTCACGGCGTTGTCCATTTCCTGAAGGTCGATCTCGGAGACGATGTCGAAGGAGGGGTCGGAAGCCATGGAATGATTTGTCGGCAGGCGCAGCAAACTTGTCAATGCAAGATGCGCGTTTAACGGAGAACCGCTCGTGGTTTCTCTCCACGGGCGAACACGTTACGCTGGTGGACGCGAATTTCGATCGGTGTCCATCGGTGCCCCATCGGTGGCTAACATTTACTCTTGAACACAATCATGGACCGCGAACAACTCTTCAAACTGCTCGACGAATTCGACATCGAAACCCCCAGCTGGGGCTTCGCCGACACCGGCACGCGGTTCGGCAAGTTTTTCCAGCCCGCCGCGGCGGGCACGATCGATGAGAAGCTGGCCGACGCGGGGATCGTGCACAAGTACACCGGCTGCTGCCCGAGCGTGGCGGTGCACGTGCTATGGGATTTTTCCATGGGGGTCAATGCGCAGCAGACGGCCCAGGTCGCGAAAAAGCACGGCGTGCGCATCGGGGCGATCAATCCGAATCTGTTCGAGGACCAGCAGTACAAGTTCGGCTCCGTGTGCAGCCCCGACGAGCGGGCGCAGCACCACGCGCACCGGCACGTGCTCGACTCGATCAACATCGCGCGGGCCGTGGATTCAAAGCTGCTCAGCCTGTGGTTCGCCGACGGGACGAACTATCCGGGGCAGGATGACCTCGTCACGCGCAAGCGTTCCATGCAGGGGGCGTTGCGGCAGTGGCACGACGCGATGCCCGCCGACATGACCATGCTCGTCGAGTACAAGCCGTTCGAGCCCGCGTTCTACCACACCGACATCGCCGACTGGGGCATGAGCTACGTCTTCGCAAAAAACGCCGGCCCGCGCGCCAAGGTGCTGGTCGACACCGGCCATCACCTGCCCGGCGCGAACATCGAGCACATCGTCGCGTTCCTGCTCGACGAAAACCTGCTGGGCGGGTTTCATTTCAACGACCGCAAGTACGCCGACGACGATCTCACGCTGGGGAGCATCGACCCGTACGGTGTGTTCCGCATCTTCCACGAGATCCGCAACGCCGCCGACCTGCACGGCAGGGACGTCTCGCACATCGCCTACATGATCGACCAGAGCCACAATTTGAAACCCAAGATCGAGGCGATGATCCAGACGGTGACGACGGCGCAGGAGCTGTACGCAAAGGCGTGTCTCGTCGACCGCAAGAAGCTTCGCGACGCGCAGACGCGGATGAACATCATCGACGGTGAGGAGTGTTTGAAAGTCGCGTTCAACACGGACGTGAAGCCGCTGCTGGCCGAGTGGCGCGAGCGGAACAACCTCGATCCCGACCCGATGTCCGCGTACCGCGCCAGTGGGTATGAGGCGCAGGTCGCCAAAGAGCGCGAAACGTCCCGCGCCGCCCGCGGCGCGACCTCTTCGGGCGGGTACGCGTAGCGTCGTCTCCTCGTCGTTTCCGTCGTGTATCATGACATCGGGAGGACAGTTATGGGAAAGCAACTCAGCGCCCAACCATCAAAGGCGGATCGCGAAGGCTGGCTTGACGCGATCACGCGCCTGATGGACGACGTTGTCGCCTGGTCGGAGGCACAGGGGTGGCCGGTCGAACGTGGGCGAAAGCGCGTGAGCGAAGATGCGATCGAGCCCTACGAAGCGCCGACAGCGACGATCCGGTTGGCAGGCGGTCAGCTTCACGTCGAACCCGTGGGACTCAGCGTTATCGGCGCTGATGGCCGCGTTGACTTCGAAGCATGGCCGACGCTCAACCGCGTGAAACTTTTGCGGCGGCAGGGACGGTGGACGGTTTACACCGATTCCAACGTGCCGCTCAGGCAGGAATGGAACAAGGATGCGTACGTTCAACTGGCGCGAGACCTGATGGCGTAGATGGAGCGGAGCGACGCCTATCGCCGCCTGGCCCGCGTGCGCGACGAGTTCGAGGCCGCACGCCTCGCGCTGGCATACACGCTCGCACAGATGCAAGCGGGCGTGCCGATTAATGGGCCGCAAAACATGGCCCTGCCGGAAATGCGATTGAGCGCGCGGCATTTGGAGGTGACCTACCTGCTGCGTTTGTACGCGGAGTACGAGGGGATCTTGATGGACTACTGGTTGGGTGGAATGAGACGGCGGACACGACCGCAAATGAAAGTCTTGATGGATCGGATCGCGAGCAACCAGACCATGTCGGCGGGGAACCTGTTTGACGCCCATCGTGTCCGCGATTTTCGGAACGACATCGTGCACCATAACGTGCGCGACCCGCGACTGACATTCAGGGATTGTGCATCCCGGCTTGGAACGTACCTGCGGTGGCTCCCCGTGCGCTGGTGATTCAAGGGCGAGGTTGTTGATATGGCAAACGACGGTGCGGTTGAAGCGATGCCAGTTCCAACGACAGCCGGGGCTGAGAGCATTTACACGGGCGAAGCATTCGAACCAGCGTTGCGCCTGCCGCGCGTGCCGCTCGGCGCGGAGCTGCCGCTGTTCTGCGAGCGGTGCGGGTATTCGCTCAACGCACTGCCGCAGGTCCGCTGCGATCACTGCGACGTTCTCCAGTTCCACTGCCCCGAGTGCGGGCACCATCAGCCGATCAACACGCTCCGTCCGGCGATGCAGCGGACGCTGGGTCGGCTGCGCGCGTTCGCGGTGGGGCTGAGCGCGCTGTTCAAGCTGAACTGGTTCGTGTGGTTGCTGTTCGCGTGGGTGGGGATGGGGACGGGGTGGGCGTACGCGTACAACTATCAGCGGGGCGGTTACGATTCCGTCGAGGTCGGGCTGGGAGTGGTACTGGCGTTCCTTATGTTCGGTGTGCCCTATGGGCTGCTCTCGCGACTGCTCCTGCTGCGCTGGCGGAGCGGGTTGCTCGTGGGGCTGGTGCTCGCGTCGCTCACGTGTTTGGCGCTGTACCTGGGGTTTCACATCCGGGTGACGAACTTCTTCAACGCCGACTCGTCGCGCGACGCGACCGTCCTCACGCCCGGGCGCGCGCTCCTCATTGGGCTGACGTTCGCGACCGTGCTGCTCGCCGCCGTCGCGGCGTGGCCGATGTGGGTCGGCTTCGTCCGCCTCGTGATGCCCCAGCGCGCCGGCAGCGCGCTGCTCGAGTGGCAGCGGTCGCTGTCCGATCCCGCCGAGCGGGCCCGTCTTTCGGATCGCGCCTGACATGCTTCCCATCGACCCTCAATCCGTTGTCGACCGGCTCGTTGAGTTCCAGCGGGCCGTGCGCGACATGATCGTGCGCTCGCGCGCGCAGACCGGGCTGCACGAGGTCAGCCACGCCACCTCGGCCGACACGATTTACAGGATCGACACCGCCGTCGATCCGATCCTCGAAGCGTTCTGCGCGGAGTGGGCGAAGACCACGCCGCTCGTCCTGATCGCCGAGGGGATTGAGAACGACGACGGCGCCGAGGGGACAAAGGTCTTCCCGCCGGGCACGCGCGAATCGGATGCGCTGATCCGGCTGATCGTCGACCCCATCGACGGCACGCGCGGCATCATGTACGACAAGCGTCCGGCGTGGGCGCTGGCGGGCGTGGCGCCGAACAGGGGGCCAACCACGCGGCTGCGCGACATCGAAGCGGCGGTGATGACCGAACTGCCCACGAGCAAGATGGGCTACGCCGACGTGCTTTGGGCGATCACGGGAAGGGGGGCGAAGGGCACGCGCGTCGACCTTCGCAGCGGTGACGCGCAGCCGCTGACGTTAAAGCCATCGCAGGCCCGCGGCATCGACCACGGCTTCGCATCGGTCAGCAACTTTTTCCCCGGCACGAAGGTGCTCGCGGGCGAGACGATGGAGCACCTCGTGCGTCAACTCATCGGCGCCGCCGACGTGACCCGGGCGACGGTCTTCGATGATCAGTACATCAGCACCGGCGGGCAGTTTTATGAGCTGATCGTCGGCCACGACCGGTTCAACGCCGACCTTCGGCCGATCTTTTACCGCATCCAGAAACAACCCGAAGGTTTGTGCTGTCACCCGTACGACTGCGCGACGCTGCTCATCGCCGAGGAGGCGGGTGTGATCCTCACCGACGGACTTGGTCGTCCGCTCGACGGCCCGCTCGACTGCACGACGGGATTGTCATGGGCAGGGTATGCGAACGCGGCGCTGCGCGATCGGATCGAGCCGTTGTTGAGCGATTACCTGCGCGAGCGCGGGGGGACGCGCTTTGAGATTTGACAACTCCCCCTCATCGCGCGGAAAAGGGGACGCATGAGATTCGGAATCAACACGTTCCTCTTCACCTCCCCGTTCACCAACGACTCGACGAAGCTCTTCGGGCAATTCAAGCGGTGGGGGTTTGAATCGGTCGAGATCCCCATCGAAGATCCATCGCACATCGAGCCCGCGCACGTGAAGCGCGCGCTGGATAAGGCCGGCCTCGTTTGCGGGAGCGTGTGCGCGTGCATGGGCCCGGACCGCGACCTTCGCGGCACGCCGGAGAATCAGGAGACCGGCAGAGCGTACCTCAAGGCCATCATCGACCAGGCGGCGGAGCTTGGAAATGCGAAGGTGATCGGCCCCGTTTACAGCGCCGTCGGCCGGGCCGACGCGGTGGAGCCGAAGGAGTATGCCAGGCAGTGGAAGACGGTGGTCAACCACCTGAAGGACATCGCCAAGCACGCCCGGAAGCGCGGAGTGACGATTGCCCTCGAGCCGCTCAACCGGTTCGAGACCGACTTCATCAACACCGCCGACCAGGGGCTGAAGATGATCGCCGACGTCGCCAGCCCGAACCTCAAGCTGCACCTCGACACGTTCCACATGAATATCGAGGAGAAGGACCAGGCGAAGGCCATCAAAAAGGCCGGCAAGCTGCTCGCCCACGTCCACGCCTGCGGCAGCGACCGCGGCACGCCGGGCGGGGATCACATCGCCTGGCCTGAAATCGTCAAGGCGCTGCGCAGCATCAAGTACGACGGCGACGTAATCATCGAGAGTTTCACCACCGACGTAAAGGTGATCGCCCGCGCCGCCGCGATCTGGCGGCAGATCGAGCCGTCCAACCAGGACATCGCCGTGAAGGGGTTGAAGTTCCTGAACAAAACCTTCGCGCGGTAGCTCCGAGAAGCGCCCCTCTCCGTGCTCGCCATCGCAATGCTCGACCCCGGCAGCTTGATCGTCGGGGGGTTGTGGATAGAATTACCCGCAATCTTCCCATGACGTGAAACCGCGTCCGCGGGAAGCCGACAATTTGGGGTATGGTGTAACGGTAGCACAAACGCCTCTGGAGCGTTTTGTCTAGGTTCGAATCCTAGTACCCCAACTTTCCACCGACGAGATTCCCCGCTGGGGTTGCGACATCGCGGGGCTGGCGTTCTTGGTTAACGCGCTGCTGCCCCCGCTGACCTGATGCCGACGTGATCGCGTGGAGCCCGCGCGTGCGGTGAACGGCGCGAGCCGGTATGATCGGCGTCATGATCGACAAACCCTTCGCCCGCTGGTGGCTTCAGC
>JBBSLV010000172.1:0-7986 GCA_038233535.1 Tepidisphaerales bacterium
GCGGCGCGGCCCCCCCCCCGCGCGGGCCCCCGCCCGCCCCCCCCGCCCCCGGGGGGCCCCCCGCCCCCCCGCCGACGCGGCTAAACGAAGAGCGCGCCCCCGATACTTTCAATCCTGATACCGTCAATCCGGCGTCGGGTCGTCGAAAAACGTCGGACCGTTTCCGTTCGCGTCCTTCGGGGGATGCCACTTGAGATTCAAGTGTTCATACGCCTGCTTCGTCGCGCGGCGCCCCTGCCGGGTGCGCGTCACGAGAGGCGGTTTCATTTGGAGCAGGTACGGCTCGATGACGTCCTCGAGCGTGTCGCGCTCCTCCCCCATCGTGGCGGCGATCGCCTCGATGCCGACGGGGCCGCCGTCGTAGACTTCGATGATCGTGCGCAGGAACGCGAGATCCTGTGCATCGAGGCCGAGGTGATCGATCCCCTCCAGCTTGAGCGCCTCCCGCGCCACCGGTAGCGTCAGCCGCCCGTTGGCCTCGACGGCGGCGTAGTCGCGCACGCGCCGGAGCAGCCGGTTGGCGATGCGCGGCGTCCCCCGGCTGCGGTGCGACAATTCCCCCAACGCATCGTCCTCCGCATGAAGCTTCAAGAGCTTCGCGTTCTGTCGAAGGATCTCGTGCAGCGCCTTGGGCGTATAAAACTCGATGTGCTCGACGATCCCGAACCGGCTGCGCATCGGGCCGGTCAGCAGCCCGATCCGCGTTGTGGCCCCAATCAACGTGAACGGCTTGAGCGTAATCGTCATCGTCCTGGCGTGCAGACCGTCGTTGCTCGTCAAGTCTATCTTGTAATCCTCCATCGCGGAGTAAAGGCACTCCTCCACCACCGACGGCAGGCGATGAATCTCGTCGATGAATAAAACGTCGCCCTTCTCCAGGCGCGACAGAATGCCGCTCAGGTCGGCGCCCTTCGTCAGTGCGGGTCCCGCGACAACGTGGACATGCGCCTTGACTTCGTTGGCGATGACGTGCGCCAGCGTCGTCTTGCCCAGCCCCGGCGGGCCGTGCAGCAGGATGTGCTCGACCGGCTCCTTTCGCCCCTGCGCCGCTTTGACGGCGATGCCCAGCTTGTGCAGCAGCGCGGGCTGCCCGATGTACTGCTCGAAGCGCTCCGGGCGCAGCGCGTAATTTGCCGGCGCTTCTTCTTCGCCCTGGGCTTCGCCGGAAATGATTCGTTCACGCGCCATGGATCAACGTCAGGTTCGGGCAGTGTAAAGCCGCAACATCTCGGGCAGAAGCTGCTCGGCGGTGGTCATCGCGGGGTTGTCCGACTTGGCGCGCTGAAGCAGCCGCTCGGCATCGGCGCGGCGGAGGCCCATCTGCGGACCGGTCGCGAACGCGATGGCGGCCTCCTCTTCCGGCGACCACCGGTGCCGCAGCGGCGCGACGGAGACGTCGCCGTAGCCCGTCGCGAAGTCCTTCACCTTCCCGGACAGCTCCGCGACGATCAGCTCCGCCGTGCGCTTGCCGATGCCGTCGAGGCCGACGAGAAAACGCGCATCGCGCGACTCGATCGCCTTGGCGATCTCCCCCACCGGCACGGTCAGCGCTCGAAGCGCCGTCTTCACGCCGACGCCTTTGACCGTCGTGAAGCGCTCGAAGAATTTCTTGTCCGAAGCGCGCATGAACCCGATCAGCCGGGGCTCGAGGTTGCCGCGGTTGGGATCGCCTTCGAGGTAGAGAATCGTGTGAAAGGTGATCGTTTCGGTGGTGCTGGCCCGCAACGCCTCGAGGTCGGCGGCGGGGACGAGCAACTCATAGAGGACCGGGCCCACCCGAAGGTGAACGCGGTCATCGAGCGTTTCGCGAAGCTCACCGGTGAGGGATGCGATCATAAGATCAGGATTAACCGCGACGGTCGCGACGGCGCGACGAAAAGAAAATTCGGAGTATGTTAGGGTGGAGATGGTTTGGGTTCAACGGATCGGACGACGCGTTTGATTCCGTCCTTGAGGAGTGTCACGTTGAAATTGATTAGCAGGCCCAACTGCAAGTGAGTCAGCTTGAGGTAGGTCAGAAGTTGTGCCTCGAAGAGCGGGTGATGTTTTTCGACGGCTTTCACTTCGATGATTACCACGTCTTCAACCAAAAGATCAATGCGCAACCCCGCATCAAGGCGTACACCGTCATACATCACGGGTAATACCATCTGCCGCCTCACGCGCAACCCCATCTTTTCCAGCTCATAGGCCAGGCAAACTTCGTAGATCGACTCAAGCAATCCCGGTCCCAGCGCGCGATGAACTCTAAAGGCCGCATCCAAGCAGAGGGTGGCCACCCGTTCGATCTCCGGCGAAGTCGTTTCTCCATAGCTCATCGCATTTCTCCCATCTTCGTCGCGCCGTTGCGATCGTCGCGGTGAATCCCCATCTGCCGCCCGCAGCACAGCGCGACCGCCAGCGCATCGGCGACGTCCGGGGGCTCGGGCGGGTCTTTGAGCTTGAACACCGACTGAATCGCCGCCTGCATCTGACCCTTTTTCGCGTGGCCATGACCGGTCAGCGACTGCTTGATGCGATTGGCGGCGAACTGCTCGACGCAAAGCCCGTGACGACGGGCCACGAGCAGGATCACCCCGCGCGCGTGGGCCATGAGAATGGCCGTGCGCGGGTGGGCGTAGTTGGAGTAAAGCTGCTCGACGGCGCAGGTGTCGGGCTGGTGCTCGGCGATGATCGCGTCGAGTTCCGTCTCCAGCTCGACGAGCCGGTCGGGCAGCGCGGTTTTCGGCGTCAAACGAATCACGCCGGCGTCGATCAGCCGCGGGCGCGTCACGTGGTAATCCAGCACGCCGTAGCCGGTGAGACGGAGGCCGGGATCGATTCCGAGAATCCTCACAGCGGAAAGCTCCAAATCACAAGTTCCAAGAACCAAACAAACGACAAAGCGAAAAGGGAGAAACAGCAAGGAAAATCACCCGGCCTTGCGGATCATGCGGCTGAGAATGTTGAGCAGTTCCGTCGCCTCGGCGATCAATGCCTGGCGCTCGGCTTCGAAATCTTTGCTGGGTTCAAGGAGCCGGAGAAAAAAGCGACTCTCCTTCGCTTCCTTCCAACTGATGCGAAGCCGGCAAAAGAAATCCTTCTTGCCGAGCGCTTCGTTGGCTTCGATGTAGTTTGCGCCGATCGACGCGGAGCACCTGAGCAGTTGCCTGCCGTCGACCACGTGCGCGTCGGTCCGCGGCAACACCTTGAGAAACGCGCGCACTCGCTTCGCAAACAGCAGCGCCCGCTCCTCCAGATCGTACGGTTTCCCGTTTTCCTCTTTCTCCATTGCTGTTTGTTTGGTTCTTGGAACTTGTGATTTGGAGCTTTTCTCAGCCCTTCCTCCACACCGTTCCATCCGCCCGATCCTCCAGCGTGATCCCCATCGCCGCCAGCCCATCGCGCACGCCGTCGGCGATGGCGAAGTGCTTGTTCGTGCGAGCGTTGGCGCGGAGTTGGATCAGCAGTGCCATCAGCCCGTCGACCAGCCCCTTGTCCTGGCCGGATGATTTGGTCGGGGATGCGCGGAACAGTCCCAGGACCAACCCCAGCTTGCGCAAACTCTGGGCGGCGGCGGTGACGGCCTGCATCAGGTCGGGCTGCTTGTTCACCTCGATGGTGTGCCGCTCGACGAACGCGTTGGCCTCCCCCGCCATCTCGTGCAGCACGCCGATGGCGCCGGCGGTGTTGAAGTCGTCGTCCATCATCTCCAGGAACTTCATTTTGAAGCCCAGGACCGAGCGGGCGAAGTGGCTGTTCTCGCTCTCCAGCAAGGCGGCGGCGGTGCGGTCCATGTCGGGGCTGTCGTCGCCCATCGGCGCGCCGTTCAGCCGCTCGATCCGCTCGAACAGACGATGGAAGACGGAAAGGCCTTTCTTGGCCGCTACCATCACCTCGTCGGTGAACTCGATCGGTCGGCGGTAGTGGGTGCTGAGCAGCATGTAGCGGAGCAGCTCAGCGCCGTGCCGCTCGAGCAGCTCGCGGGCGGGCACGACGTTGCCGATGCTCCCGCTCATCTTCTCGTCGCGCACCTCCCCGCCGGCCAGCTTCGTCTTGATGCGCGTCAGCCCGTTGTGCATCCAGAAGCGCGCGAACGGCTGCCCGGTGGCGCTTTCGGACTGCGCCAGCTCGTTCTCGTGATGCGGGAACATCAGGTCCATCCCCCCGCCGTGCATGTCGAACGTGGGGCCGAGATATTTCATGCTCATGGCCGAGCACTCGATGTGCCACCCCGGGCGCCCCTTGCCCCAGGGCGACTCCCATGCAGGCTCGCCGGGTTTCACTGCTTTCCACAGCGCAAAGTCGGCGGGATTTTTCTTGCCGGCGCTCTCGACCGCGCGCGTGCCCGTTTCCTGCTCCTCGATTTTGCGATTGGAAAGCCTGCCGTAGTCGGCGTCGCTGGTAACGTCGAAATACACGCTGCCCTCGGCGGCGTAGGCGTGGTCCTGCTCGATCAACCGCTCGATCAACTCGATGATGTCGGGCATGTGCTCCGACGCCTTGGGGAACTTGTCGATCGTGTCGACGCCAAACCCCGCCAGCGCTTCGAGGTACTCCTCCGTGTACTGCTCGGCCACGGCCTGCACGTTCGACCCGGTCTTGCTCGCGCGGTCGATGATCTTGTCATCGACGTCGGTGATGTTGACGACGAGGATGACCTCGAATCCTTTGAACGCGAGGTAGCGCTTAATCGCATCGAAGATGACGGGGCCGACCATGTGGCCGATGTGCGGGGACTTGTAGACGGTGACGCCGCAGAGATAGATGCCGACCTTGCCCGGGCGGACCGGCTCGAACAGATCCTTTTGTTTCGTGAGGGTGTTGTAAACGCGGAGACTCATTTTCGACCTTCAGGATGTGAAACGTGGAACGTGAAGGCGGGGCGATTCGTCTGCCCCGTCGGTCGCTTCACGTCGCTGCGCGTGCAAGTTTTACGGCTTTGAGAAGACTTTCGCCAGCAGCACGACCGCGTGCGCCGCGATGGCCTCACCCCGGCCGATGGCGTCGACGCCTTCGTTCGTGCCCGCCTTTACGTTCACCGGACCATCGAGGATCCGGCCCAGATTCTCTGCCATCCGCGCCTTGAACGCACCCAGCCGCGGCCGCTCGGCAAGGATCGTCACATCGACGTTGGCGACGTGATACCCCGCGGCGTCGAGATCCCGCTTCATCTTCTCGAGAAAGATCGTGCTCGCGGCGTTCTTGTACGCGGGGTTGGAATCGGGGAAATGCATGCCGATGTCGCCCGTGCCCAGGGCGCCGCACAGCGCATCGACGATCGCATGGATGACCACGTCCCCGTCGCTGTGGGCGATGGGGCTGATGTCAGTCGAGACAACGACCCCGCCCAGCACGAGTCGCCCGTTGGGTTGAAGCCGATGGAGGTCGTAACCGTGGCCGATGCGGAAATTCATTGAAACCACTCCATCGCAAGTCAATTCCGCGGCTTCTCAATCTCGCGCGCGAACTGCTGGGCGACGACCTGCTCGGCGACGACGACGTCGTCCGCGCCGCGCTTGGTCGCCTCCATCCCCCCGGAGACGTACGTCGCCCGCGCGATGATCCGGATGGACGGATTCAGCCGCCGCGCCGTGGCGATCGTGTCGAGGACGGCCACGTCGTCGGGCAGCGTGATCGCCAAGTCGGTCGATTCCTCGATGCCCGCATCGCGGAGCGTCTGCGCGTCGCGCGAGTCGCCTTCGATGATGCGCGTGCCCGCGCTCTGGCAGCGGAGGGCGACCGTGGGGTTCCGCTCGATCACGACGAACGGGATCCCCGCCTTGACGAGGTGCTCGGCGACGACCCGGCCGGGGATGCCATAGCCGGAGATGATCACGCGGCGAGGACGGTTGCCTTGGGGGTTCGCTGTTTCAGCCATCCGCCGCCTACAGAAGAAGCTCTCTTACCGGGATAGTGACCGATGGAATTGCGATCGGCGAGACGTGACCGGCGGCATCGACGATTTCGTGCGACGCGTAGCCGAAACCGAAATCCTGCGACTCATCGGGTTCGGGCCGGCGATACACTTCGATGCGCCGCGCGAGCAGGTTGATCACCCAGTAATCCGAAACGCCGCTGGCGGCGTAAAGGCTCGCCTTGCGCCCGCGGTCGTACCGCAGGGATGAATCTGCGACTTCGATCATCAGTGCAACATGCTTCGGATGCGCGTCGCGATAGTCACCCGGTTCCCCCGGCACCAGGGCGATATCCGGTTCCGGCTCGGAATCGTCCGACGCATCGAACGGCAACTGGCCTCGAACGTGGTGATCGGGGAACAAGCGGTTCAGCAACCGGTACACGTGCGCGACCACCGAAGCGTGCAACGGGCCAATGGCGCTCATTTCGATGATCTCCCCACCCATCAGTTCGACCCGACGACGGGCGAAAACACCCGCCTCACCCATGCGGTAGTATTCCGCCTTGGTGAAACGAGCCGGCCGAGGTGCGTGTGGTGCGGCTGTCATAATGTCTACCTGTCCACCTCTCCCATCACAATATCAATCGACCCGACGATCGCCGGCACGTCAGCCAGCAGCACGTTGCGGCACAACTCACCGGTGATCGCGAGGTTCACGAACGACGGCCCGCGAATCTTCACGCGGTACGGGATCACGCCGCCCTGGCTTTCGATGTAGAACCCGAGGTGCCCGCGGGGGTTTTCGTACTCGGCGTAGACTTCACCCGGCGGGACTTTCATTGCGCGCGGGAGCTTGGCGCGGAAGCTGCCCTCGGGCATCTGCGCGATCACCTGCCGCAGGATCTTCACGCACTGCTTCATCTCCTGCATCTTCACCCAGTACCGGTCCCAGCAGTCGCCGACCTGCCCCTTCATCCCCGATCCGACGACCACGTCGAATTCGAGCCTCTCGTAGATCGAGTACGGGCGATCGCGCCGCAGGTCGAGCGGGATGCCGCTGCCGCGAATCATCGGGCCGGACAGGGCGTAACCGATGCACTGCGCTTTCGAGCACACACCAACATTGGCGGTGCGCTTGATGAAAATGTGGTTGAACGACAAAAGGTCGTTGTACTCGTCGATCTTCGGCTCGAAGTAGTCGAGGAACTCGCTGAGTTTTTCCAGAAATCCCGGCGGCAAGTCCCACGTAACGCCGCCAATGTTGATGTAGCTGAGGGTCAATCGCGCGCCGCAGAGCTGTTCGAAGAGGTCGAGGATGTACTCGCGCTCGCGGAAGGCGTAGAGGAACGGGGTGAACGCGCCCATATCCAGCCCGTAGGTGCCGAAGCTGACGAGGTGCGACGCGATGCGGTTCAGCTCCGCCGCCAGCACGCGGATGTACTCCGCCCGCTGCGGGACTTCGATGTCCGCCAATTTTTCGACGGCCATCGACCAAGCGTGGTTGTTGTTCATCGCGGCGAGGTAGTCCAGCCGGTCGGTGTACCCGATGTACTGGTAGTACGCGAGGTTCTCCGCGATTTTCTCCTTGCACCGGTGCAGGTAGCCCAGGTGAGGCACCGCTTCGAGAACCATCTCCCCGTCGGTGCGCAGGACGATGCGGAGCACCCCGTGGGTCGAGGGGTGCTGCGGTCCCATGTTGACGAGCATCTCTTCAGACTCGACATCGACGCTCTCGTCCCCCCCGCCGGGGAGCAGGGCATAGTCGACGGTGCGCAGCGATGGATCGGTTGGAGGCGTTGCCGTGGACATTCCTTTTAGTTCCTCGTGTTTGGCACCTCGTGGAGGGTCAACGCAATTGTAGAGGTCATCGCGTGAAACCGCCAGAATCATGCGAGGCGCGATCGTGGAAAGTGAGGCAGCGGGATTTCATCGGCACATCGCATAAAAATCCATTTATCGCAACGGTCTTTCCCAGCGGCCATTCAATTAACACTACAGCGCTGATTCCGCTCAACGGCACCGTGCCTACGCGGTAGTACCTCCTGACAAAGGAGGTCACGGATGACTGCTGAGCAGGTTGCGGCCCTGGGGCCGGCGTTTACCGACTTTTTGCGTTGCTTTCGACCCTGTTTCGTCACGAGGAACAC
>JBBSLV010000173.1:0-7983 GCA_038233535.1 Tepidisphaerales bacterium
CAGCGCCAGCTTCGCGAGTTTCAGCGCGTCGTCGCGGTCCGTCTTGCGCTTCACGCGTCGCCAGTGCCACGGCTCGTCGTTGGCCGCGACGCACGCCGCGCGCACGCCCAGGGCGGCGCACGCGTCGTGCACCCAGCCGGCTGTGTCGCAGGTCTCGAACACGACGAGCGTCTCGTCGGCCGGCCCGTCGGTCGCGTGGCGGGCGAGCAGGTCGCGCAGCGTGGCCGGCGACATCTCGATCGTCTCGAAGATGTGGCTGCGGTCGGCCGCGTTCATGACGCACGCCACGGTCTTGAACTTGCCCAGATCCAACGCGATGATTCGACGCATACTCATGCAATCCTCCTGTGGTAAGGGACGCTTCCGATCTTCGCGGATCGGGAGCGGGATTGCATGGGTTCTCTGACTGCGGTTGTTGCCGCAGACCCGTCCTGACGACGGTGCAGCAGTAAAGCCTCACTAAGCCGGTAGTCTACCGGCTTCGAGGTCGCTGCCATGTCGTCCTCCGCGCTACGCACGCCCAAGTACCGTCTGCACAAGCCCACGGGGCAGGCCGTCGTCACCAGACAAAGCACTGTCGATGGCCGCCCCATCTGCTGGGCCCCCTGCCCCCGAACATGCGGAACGACACGGCGCGGGCTTCGCATTCGCGACGAATTCACCCTTGCACCCACCCCCGCGACTTTTGATCGTTCGTCGGATGTCGGTATGATTGAGACACCCATGCTGGCAGACCCAATCCTCGCGCAGGCCATTCCGGAGTTCGTTCATCGCCACCTGGGGTGGTTCGCGTTCGGCGCGATCGTCCTGATCGGGCTGGTTTTGTTTGGCATGCGCGACCTGCTGCGCTTCAGTTGGACGCGCGTGTGGGCGATCTCCGGGGTGTGTTTTGACGAGTCGATCCGCCGGCGTGTGTTGTGGATTACGCCGCTGGCGATTCTTGGGGTGATCGTCGTTTCGCAGTTGCAAAAGCCGTTTGACGAGCAGGATGCGATCCGCCAGACAATCAAGTTCTGCCTCTTCGCAACCGGCATGGTCGTGGCGATCACGACGATCATCCTGGCGGCGACCAACCTGCCGCGCGAGATCGAGAGCCGGGTAATTTACACGGTGGTGACCAAGCCGACGACGCGGCTGGAGATCGTGCTGGGCAAGGTGGTGGGGTTCGCCCGGGTGTCGGCGACGATTTTGATCATCATGGGGCTGTTTTCCTGGGGTTACCTGCGGGTGCGGGCCTGGGGGATGGAGCGGGACATCGGGCAGCGGCTGGCGGCCGACGCCGTCCCCGCTCATATGCGGGGCACGCTCGCCCACTACCGCGAGATCGGTCTGCTGTCGGCCAAGGCGCTGTCGGAGCCGCAGCGGATGCAGATTTTCGGGCAACTTCCCGACGACAGCGGCAAGCGGTGGATGGTCAGCGAAGGCGAAGGCGACATGCTGATCCCGTTCGCGCTGCCTGAAAACCTCCTCGGGGAGCCGGGCAGCGCGGGGCAGAACGGCGTGGTCATCGTCGCCCGCATCGGCTACGAACAGGATGCGCCCGACGCCGCGAACAAGCCCACCACCGACCCCACCGACCCCGCGTCGGCGACGACAACCGAGTCGGCGTCGGCGAGCGAGCCGTATCCGTACATGGTTCCGTTCATCGTCCCGCCCGAGCAGCGCCGCACCGCCGAACCGCCCGCGCAGCTTCCGCAGGTGGCGTTCAACGTGCTCGGCCCGGCGATGACTTCGCTCGGCCAGGCCGTCGCCGTCAACCGCGGGGGCGCAACCGAAAGCCCGCAGATCGAGCTGAACGACCCCACCGGGCAGCGCGAGGTGATCGCGTTCATCCCCCCCACCGTCGCCGGTGAGATGGCGAACTACGACAACGTCTTCATCCAGGTGACCAGCGCCACGCCGGATACGCGGATCTTCATCGAGCAGCAGCCGATGGTGCTCCAGGTGCCCGGCGCCGAGCCGGGGCAGTTCACGCAGATCGACCCGATCAAGGATCCCGAATCCCCGGAACGGGCGTTGGTCGTGTTCCGCGGGCGCGGGGGCACGTTTGGCAACCAGCTTCGCGGCGAGCCGTCGTCAGAGAACGCGCCCGTCGCCGTCTACAGCTTCCGCGGCGCCGAACTGCCCGCCGCCGACGCGGGCGACACCACGCAGTTCGAGCTGCGCGTCGGCATCGAGCGCAGCGGGGACTACGACGAGTCGACCGACGCGCCGACGATCCTCTCCGTCGTCGTTCGCAATCCCGAGACCGGCGAAGCCTCCGAAGCGCAGAAAATCATTCCCGAATCCGGACGCCCCGCGTTCTTCACCGTTCCGACGAACATGCTGGCCGGCGGGAACTTCGACGTGCAGATCCGCAACCGCACGCAAGGCCACTACACGGGCATGCAGGCGGGGTCGCTCTCGCTCATCCGCCAGCGCGTCCCGTTCGAATTGAACCTGTCCAAGAGTCTGCTGATCCTGTGGCTCATGTCCGTGCTGGTGACGGCCGTGGCGATTTTTTGCAGCACGTTCCTGTCCTGGCCGATCGCGATCGTGCTCACGCTGGTGATCCTGCTGGGCCACTGGGGCGTGGAGCAGATCAGCGACTCGCTGGGCTCGGAAATGGGCAACCAGGTGGCGAACGATCTGTTCGGCGCCGGCGCGGGCACGGCGGCGCAGGCGCGGGTCGTCAGCCAGTCGGTCAACGCCCTGTCGACGGGGCTTAAGGCGTTCGCCACGGTGCTCCCGGACATTTCGCAATACGCGGCCACGGAAGACATCGAACGCGGGATCACCATCCCCTACGCCAAGCTGTGGGACGCGGCGGCGGTCACGTTCGGGTTCGGCATTCCGCTGATCGTGCTCGCTTACGTGCTGCTCAGAAATAAAGAGGTGGCGCCATGACCAACAGTGGCCAGACGAGCGGCGGCCCGACGAATAGCGGCCCGACGAACAGTGACACAACGAGCGGTGACACGACCCACGGCGGCGCCATGGGAAGCGGTGAATCCATGAGCGGTGGTCGGCGAATGCGCGGTCGCGTCACGATCATCGCCGTCATGGTGATCGCGCTTGTCGCGGCCGGGTTCACGCGCCACCTGGCCGAGGCGCAGCGCGGCGCGCCCGCGGCCGGCACGACACAGACGGGCACGAACCTCAGCAACATGAACAGCTTCGCGCTGGCTTTGCTGCTCGGAGGGTTGCGCGGGCCGCTGGTGATGATGCTGTGGACGAGTTCCGAAGCGCAAAAGAGCGAGAAGAACCTCGAAGATTTCGACACCAAGGTCGAGTGGATCCGCATGCTCCAGCCGGAGTTCGACACCGTCCACATCTTTCAGATCTGGAACAAGGCCTACAACATCTCCGTGCAGATGGCGAGCAACGCCAACAAGTACATCACGATCCTCGACGCCATCGAGTACGCCAAGAGCGTCGACCGCGAGCGCCCGAACAACATCAACATCCTTTACCAGATCGGAAGCGTCTACTTCGACAAGCTCGGGAGCGCCAGCGAGAAGCAGTATTACCGCAAGCGCGTCCGCGAGGAGACGCTGCCGCGCAAGGCCGACGCGAAGCTCAACCGCGACGATCCCGGCTGGCGGCCGCTGAAGATGGACTCGATGCTCGACGCCCAGGGCAGAATCCTCCCGGAGTACGAGCAGGAGCTGGCGCACCTTGAGGAATTCGAGCCGTTCCCCTACGGGCTGTCGCCCTTGGCGCTGGGATACAACTACTTCAAGCGCGCGCAGCTGCTCCAGGACGCGGGCCAGCGGCACACGCAGATGTCCGACCTGGTCATCGACAGCCGCCCGGGGCTGACGCTGCGCATGTGGGCGGAAGAGGAGATCGAGCGCGGGCGCAACGTCGAGCTGGCGGCGTTCGGGAAAGAGATCCCGACCGATCCCGACCGGCGATTCGACAAGGAGCTGTCGACGGCCGACGTCGCCCTCACCGCCGCGCCGGCGCCTGCGGCCGTGCGGGAAGCGCTGTACAGCTACGAGCAGGCGGCCAAGCTGCTGGAAGAAGCGCAGCGGGAGTACAAGCGGCACCTGCAGAAGCACGCGATCAACCGCAGCACGTACGAGTTCCATCTCGAGCACATCGAGAACCTGCTGCACCTGGCCAGGGCCGATCACGACTTCCTCGCCGCCCAGCTCGCGACCGGCCCGGAGCGCGAGCAGTTCGCCGCCAGCGCGGCCGAGCATTACCGCAAGGCGCTGCAACAGGCGGAATACATGCTCGTCCGCTACCACATCGACGATCAATTCGCCGCCGAGCTGTTCCCCGAGGGCACGAGCCGCCTCAACATGCCGCCCGACAAGGTTCCGCCCGAGATGTATCGCAAGATCCTCCAGGCTTATCGCGAGGTGCTCCGCCGTCCCGGCGCATACGACCAGCACGGGGAGGACCGCGTGGAGTACGATCGCTACGCGGGGCGCGCGCTGCTGCGGTTGATGCAACTACAGAAGAAATGACGAATGTCGAAACCAGAATGACGAACAAATGACGAAGCCCGAATGACGAAGGAGCACCCTCCGCATTCGGGCTTCGTCATTGGTCATTGATTCGGCATTCTGGTTTCGACATTCGGATTTCCCGCGCAGCGGTCGTCATTCTGATTTCGACATTGGGGCTTCCGCCCACCCCCTACTGCTTTTCTTCGGATTCTTCCAAATCGACGATCTGGTCCAGGTCGGCGGGTGGTTCTTCGAGCGGGTCGAGTTCGACCGGGGCGTCTTCCAAGGCGTGGGGCTCTGCCGGGGCGGCTTCGCCCATGTCGATTATGTCGCTTTCGTCGTTGCCGCCCGCGGCGGCGGCTTTGGCGGCGGCTTCCTCCTCTTCCATGTGGAACTCGAAGCCCGATCCCTCGGCGGCGTTGAGCGCTTCCATCGGGTCGAATTCCTTCGACCCGCCCCCCGAACCCCCGCGCGTCCGCCCGCCCGACTCCCCACCTGACTCCCCACCCGATTCTTCCATGACTTCCAGCTCGTCCTCCCCCCCCGCGGCAGCGCCGGCGCCCCCGGCGATCACGGGCTGAAGATCCTCGTCCGCCGGCGTTCCGTCCACCTGGAGCACAAACACGACCGGCCCGACCTGGAGCGTGTCGCCCGCAGTCAATTCCGACTGCTGGACGCGGTTTCCGTTGCGGTAGGTGCCGTTGGAGCTGCCCAGATCTTCGACGCGCAGTCCCGAGGAATCGGGATCTTTAATCAGCCGGCAATGCTTGCGCGACACGTCCCCCAGCGGAATGCGCAGGTCGCAGTCCGCGCGACGGCCAATGACCGTCATGTCGCGCACGACCGAAAAGCTGCGCCGCTGCCCATCCGGCCGGAACATGACGAGAACAACCTGCATGGGGTGATGCCTTTCGGGAAAATAGCGGTTTTCCGAGATTGAACGCTATCCGCTGCCGATAACTTCGGCAAGACCCTTCCATCCCGCACAAACACACGTCCACCGGGCCACGCAGGTGAAACGTTCAGTGGCCGGGCGAAGACTATGGGGTATGCTTCGGTGCCAGACAAGCCGCAAGGGATTCGGCTCCGCAGGATGTGTCCTCGCGTGTCGTAATCGCACAGACGTACCAGAAACCCCGCGTCCGCGATCGGCCTCTCAGCATGAGGGGCTTTGCGACGGGGTTATTGTATCGAAAGTCTGGATCGCTTCGGAAGCGGACCGACTTTTGAAGGAGAAATTGCAGTGGGTATTCGTTCCGCTCGTAAAGTCGTCCGCCGTACGCTTCAGTCCGCTTGCGGCCCGATCATCGAGTCGCTCGAGGGGCGGCGCTTGTTTGCCGCCTCGACGATCCAGTCGCTTCCGTTCGCGCTGGAGTTTGACTCCGACCGCGGCGATCTGGTCGACAAGGACGGCCAGGGCACCGGCTTCACACGCATCCAGACCAACAAGAACGGAGACCACTACAACAGCGCACTGATCGATCTCGACACAACCGCGGGCGTGTTGAAGATCACAACCAGCGGGACCAGCGCCGCCGGCGGCAACTACAACGGGGACAACACGCTGGTCAACGGGCTGGAGACCCAGTTCAACGCCACCACCAGCGGCTGGGCCATCACCACGCGCCTCAAGGGGCCTCTCGGGTTCATTGACAATCCGAGCGAGCAGGCCGGCATCATGTTCGGCCCCGACCAGGACAACTACGTCAAGCTGGTCGCCGTCGCGCAGCCGGGCGCGTCGTTCATTCAGTTCATTGACGAGCAGACGACCAACGGGGTCTACAGCCACGCGCTGGCCGACTCGAACATCAACAACACCTATACGGACATTGGCAACTTCGCGAACGTCAACACGCTGGACCTGCGCCTCGTCGGCGACGCCGCGACCGGCAAGGTGACGGCGTTTTACGCGATCAACGGCGGGTCGTTCGTGAAGATCTCGGCCGAGCTGACGCTGACGGGCTCGAAGAAAGACGCGTTCTTCAGCAGCGCGGGCCGCGCGGGGTTCATCGCAATGCACAAGAACGATTCGGGCGCGATGACCGCCACGTTCGACCGGTTCGAGATCTCGGCCGGGAGCACGGCGGGCGCGCAGCCGAGCATCATCGCGTCGGACCCCGCCAACGGGCAGACCGACGTCCGCCGCGACGCGGCCATCCGCAACAGCGTCTACCTGCCGACGGCGGGCGCGGGCGTTGACGCCGACACGCTCGACGCCAACACCGTGCGGCTGTACCGCACGAGCGACGGCGCCGTCGTCGCCGGTAATGCCGGCACGTCCGGCGGCGGCGATGTGATCAACTTCGCCCCCAGCGTCCTGCTCGACGTCAACACGAACTACACCTTCGTCATCGACGGCGTGAAGGACACCAGCGGCGCGACGTTCGCGCGCTACCAGATCTCCTTTACGACCGGCACGCAGAGCACCCCGGTCAACACGAACTACTCGTTCGAAAAGGTCACGCTCAGCACGGCCACCGGGCATTCCTATACCGCCGTCAAGATGGGTTCCGACGGCAAGCTGTATGCCGCCACGCTTGAAGGGTTGATCCAGCGCTTCAACATCAACGCCGACGGCACGCTCGGCGCCGCTGAGAACATCACGTCGATCCAGGACGACGCCGGCGGCAACCGGTTCCTCACCGGCATCGCCTTCGACCCGGCGTCGACCGCGGCCAACCCCATTCTGTGGGTCAGCCACAGCTTCTACGCGCTGACGAACGCGCAGGACTGGTCGGGCAAGATCAGCAAGCTCACGGGGCCGAACCTGGCGACGGTCACGCACGTCGTGAAGAACCTCCCGCGCTCGATCCGCGACCACACGACGAATCAGATCGCGTTCAGCCCGGCCGACGGGAAGCTCTACTTCACCCAGGGCAGCATGAGCGCCATGGGCGCTCCGGACAACGCGTGGGGGCTGCGCGCCGAGCATCTGCTCAGCGGCAACGTCCTGCGGCTCGACCCAAGCAAAATCGCCGCCGGCACGACGCTTGACGTGAAGACCGAAGACGGCGGCACGTACAACCCGTTCGCGACGAACGCCCCGCTCACGATCTACGGGCGCGGCGTCCGCAATGCGTACGACCTGCTGTTCCACAGCAACGGCCGGCTGTACGTCCCCACCAACGGCTCGGCGCCCGGCGGCAACACCCCCGCCGGCGGGGGGGCGCCCGGACTCAACGATGTCCGCGAGGTGATGAACGACTACCTCTTCGACGTCGAACAAGGCGGGTACTATGGGCACCCCAACCCCACGCTCGGGCACTACGTCCTCAACGGCGGAAATCCCACCAGCGGCGCCGACCCCGGCGAGGTCGTCTCCTATCCCGTCGGCACCCAGCCCGACTCCAACTACCGCGGCTTCGCCTATGACTTTGGGGAAAACCAATCGCCCAACGGCGTGATCGAGTACCGCTCCGGCGGCACCGCGTTCGGCGGAACGCTCGACGGCAAGATCCTCGTCGTCCGCTACTCCGTCGGCGGAGGACAGGACGTAATCGCCCTCACCCCCGGTGCCGGCGGCGCGATCACCGGCGCCAACGTC
>JBBSLV010000174.1:0-7966 GCA_038233535.1 Tepidisphaerales bacterium
GGGTGGCGCAGGCGGCGCGCCTGCGGGACATAGCAGGTGAACACGGCGACGACCGTGATGAGCGCGATGACGATCGCCAGCGGGAGCAGCCGCGGCGCCTGCCCGAGGATTTGGGCAACGCAGATCGTCATCGCCCCTCCGACCAGAAGCGCGTCAGCATCATCTCAACCGCGACGAGGGCAAACGCGGCAAGCAGCAACGGCAGCCACAGCTCGCGACCGTCGCGGCCGGCAACGCTGGGGGGCAGGATGGCGCGCGCGTTCGGGTTCGTCCGTCGGAACGCGAGCGAGCGCTGGAGCTTCGCCCACTGCGAGTCGTCGAGCGGCCGAAGGTCGGACTCGCCCGGCGGATGCCGGACGACGAACCGCTCGACGCGTTCCTGCCCGCCGACTGTCGCACGCAAGGTGTAGACGCCGGGCGCGTGCGTGTCCGCGGTCGTGACCTCGTAGTTCCCCTCGTAACCGCTCGCCTGTAGCACGACGCGACGACCGCCCGGCATCGTGACGGTTGCGCTGACGTCATCGGGCGCGTCGGTGAACCGGGCGCGAAGTTCCTGCCCGGGCGACAGGTTCCGCTGCGGCAGCGCGGCTGCGGCAAGGTAACGCACTGCCGACTGCGCGAAGGGCAGGTAGAAGCTCGAGAGCGGCAGCGTGTTCCAGTCGGCGTCGATCGTCGTTGTCATCAGCAGCACGCGGCCGCGCCCGTAATTGCCCTCGACGAGGAACGGCTGCCCGGTCACGTAGCTGGCGAGCACGGCTGCGCCGGTGCGCGGGGTGGCGGCGAATAGTCGCGCGACGACGGCGGAGGGGATCGGGTCGGGCCGGCCGCGCAGGAAGCGGAAGATCGGGTGCGACAGGTCGATGCCGAGCAGTGACGTCGGCTGGTCCGAGAGCGGCCCGGCGAGCGACGCGGGCAACAGCCCGGCGGCATTGCGGAAAAGCGCGCGGTTGTAGCTGTCCGGGCGCGTCGTTCCGCCCGGCGCGACGAACAGCCCGCCGCCGGCGTAGACGAACGACTCGACCGACCGCACCTGCTGCGGCGTAAGTTCCGCGACGTTCGCCAGCACGACAACGTCGGCGTCGCTGATCTTCGCGTCCGTCCATTTGTCGATCGTCAGCACGACGACGCGCGCGGGATCGACGGTGCCCGGACGCTTCATCGCCGTGAACGGCGCCAGCGCGGTTCGGAGGAAGTCGGATTCGCCGCGGAACCCCCCGCCGGCGCCGTTGCCCTCGTCGCCGCTGATGATCAGCACACGCATGGGCGCAACGACGTCAATCACATGCTGCAATCGGTCGTCGGACGCGAGCGTACCGGAGGTAATCTCAGCAGTGAGCATCTGCTGGCCCGGCGCATCGAAACGGACGGGTACGTTGACGGTCGCCGCCGCACGGGCGGCGAGGTCGATCGTGCCGCGGAACAACTCCTCTTTGGCGGAGCGGACGACGAGCGGGAGCTGCGATCGCGGCGAAGCGCCGAAGTGGCGAACGCTCACCTCCACCTCCGCCGCGAGACCGGCGATGGCGGGTGGCGAGATGAGCGTAATCGACTCGATTGCAATGTTCCCGCTCGGCCGGCTGTCGCCCACCGTGACGACCTCGAACGGCAGCGCCCGGCCGTTGCGGGTGTTGCGCTGACGCCACGCGGATTGGAACGGCTCATCGACACCCTGCCAGCTGGACCCCTGGGTGTCGCAGACGAGGTAGAGGTGACCGTTCGCGCCGCCATGGCGATCGAGAACGTCGGCGGCGCGGTTGAGCGCGTCGGCGATGTCGGCGGCGCCGGGACCGGGCTTCAGCTCGGCGGCGCGCGTGGCGACGGCTTGCAGGTCGGCGGTGGGCGCGACGTCGGCATTGCGTGGTACCGCGCCGGCGAGGATGAGGGCCGCGCGGTCGCCCTTCTCCATTGTGGAGAGGATGCGCAGCACCGCTTCCCGCGCCGCGTCGGCGCGCGTGCGCCCCCCCTCCGTCGGCTGGGCCATACTCGCGGAAACGTCGACGACGATGACGGCGGTGAGCGGACCGCCCGGTCCCGCCCAACTCCCGACCGCGATCGGCCTGGCCATCGCGATCGCCAGCAGCGCGACGGTCGCCATCCGCAGCAGCAGCAGCGTCCACTGCTTCAGCCGCGCCGCGTGCTCCTGCGTGCCCGGACCTTCCTCCAAAAACATCATCGCGCCCCAGTCGATCGTCCTGACGCGCGCACGGCTGAGCAGGTGCACGACGAGCGGCAAGGCCGCGCCGGCGATTCCCGCGAGCATGATCGTGTTGATGAACATCGCGTGCGCGTGGTTGACCGCTATCCCCCCGCCGGCTGGGCGACAACGTTCCGTCGCCGAAGGAATGTCGTGAGCGATTCGGCAAGCGGACGGTCGGTGAGGAACGTGTGCAGCTCGCAGTGCAGCGCGCGACACGCGCTTTCGAGCTGCGAACCGTGCGACCGGAACCCGTCGAGGTACTTCTTGCGCACGAGCGCCGGCTCGCACACCTGCGACCGTTCGCCCTCCAGCCCGCGAAACCGCGACCATCGCCGGAATGGGAACGTCGTCTCGTCGGCATCAAGCACGCGCATCACGATCACCTCATGACGGTCGTGGCGCAGTCGCGCCAGAGCCGGGCGAATGCGCGGGATCGGGTTGAAGAAGTCGGAGAGCAAGATTACGAGTGAGCGGCGATCGAGGCGGTCCGCCACCTCCTGCACCGACCGCGCCAGGTCGGATTCCCCCGCCGGCGTCGTGCGCTCGAGGCTTTCGATCACGCGCGCCAGTTGCGACGTTCCCGCGTGCGGCGGAAGCCACGATTCGACGCGGCTGCCGATCACGGCGAGCCCGACGGCCTCCGTCTGCCCAAGCATCAGGTACGCCAGCGACGCCGCCATCCGAGCCGCGAAGTCGAACTTCGCACCGTGCTTGCGGCCATAACCCATCGAGCCGCTGCGGTCGAGGACGATCGCGCAGCGGAGGTTCGTTTCCTCGTCGTACTCGCGAACGTACGGGCGGTCGGTTCGGGCGAGGACGCGCCAGTCGAGCCGGCGCGGGTCGTCGCCGGGGACGTAGAACCGGTGCTGGCGGAACTCGATGCTCGCGCCTTTGAGGGGGCTGCGGTGCAGTCCGATCGTGCTGCCCTCGACGACGCTGCGCGCGGAGAGCTGCAACTGGTTGAGGCGCTCGACGAGCGTCGGATCGAGATATCGGCTGACGAGGCTCACGGGATGATGTTCACTCCTGCACGGGCCCGCGCGGAGGCGACGGCGCTGTTGTTGATGACTCGCGCTGGGCAGGCGCCTGGCTGCTCAGCGGCGCCGGGGGTGCGCCGCGCGGATGGTTCACGTACCAGTTGATCGTAGCAAACGCGACAAGCCCCACGCCGGCGACGAGGGCCGCACCCAGCAGCGCCCGGCGGCGCAGGCGCGCTTCCTGTCGCGCATCGTGCTGCGGCGTGGCAACCGGGCCTCCGCGCACCTCGCTGACGCCCGCGAGAAGCCCGCTCAACTCGCGAAGCGAGGCGTTGCCTTCGCGGGCCGACGCCAGCGCTTGACCGAGCGGCAGCTCATCCTCGCGACGGGCGGCGATCGTCCTTTCCAGCAGCGCCATCACCGCCTGCGCGTCGTGGCGCGGGTCGGCGTAGAGGAGCGGGCTGATATGCGTGAGGCGCAGCCGGCGGTTGGGATCGACGATGACGTTCCCGCCGCTGATCGCGCCGTGGACGATCCCGCCGGCGTGGAGCGACTCCACCAGCAGCACCAACTCGCGCGATAGTTGCAGCAGTTCGCGGTGCGGGAGTTCGGAAGCCGACGCATCGGCGAACGTGGTGCCGGGGACGTAGTCCCAGACGAGAAACGTGTAGCCGCCGTCACGCTCGACGCCGTGGAGGTTGGCGACGTTTTTCTCCGCCAGCTCGCGCACGCGGGCAAGGCGCTCGCGGACGCTGGGGTGGAGCTGGCCGTCGAGCAAACAGTCGGAGTCGAGGATCTTCAGGACCACCTGACGACCATCCGACGCGGCGGCGAGATATGTGCGCTGGGGCGTAAGCTCGCGCTCGATGGCGTAGGCGCCGATGGAGGTGGGTGGCGTGGGATTGGGGGTCGGTTCGTCCATGATCGAAGACATGGTCACTAAAAGCGACCATGCCGCTGGCACGCGATTACAGGAGTCGTTCACCGCTTCCGCGGGGGACGATGGTGAGCAGCTTGTCGATGATCTGCTCGACGACGATGCCCTCGGCCTCGGCGTTGAAGTTCGGGACGATGCGGTGCCGCAGCACGGGCGACGCGACGGCGGCGATGTCTTCGAGCGTCACGTGCAACCGGCCGAGCATCAGGGCGCGCGCCTTGCCCGCAAGGATGAGGTATTGCCCCGCGCGCGGGCCGGCGCCCCAACTGAGCCAGTGGCGGACGAAATCGGATGCGGCGGGGTCGTTGGGGCGCGTGGCGCGCACAATGTCCAGCGCGTAGTTGTACACATGATCCCCCACCGGCACGCGGCGGACGATTTCCTGGAGCTGCACGATCTGCTCGGCCGAGAGGACGCGCTGCACGCGCGATCCCGGCGCGCCGGTCGTGCGCTTGAGGACTTCCATCTCCTCGTCGCGCGACGGGTAGTCCACCGTCACCATGAACATGAACCGGTCGAGCTGCGCCTCGGGCAGCGGATACGTGCCCTCCTGCTCGATCGGGTTCTGCGTCGCCAGGACAAAAAACGGATCGGGCAGCGCCAGCGTGTGGCTGCCAATAGTCACCTGCCGCTCCTGCATCGCCTGCAACAGCGCCGCCTGCGTCTTGGGCGGCGTGCGGTTGATCTCGTCGGCCAGCAGCAGGTTGGCAAAAACCGGGCCTTTCTGAAGCTCGAAGCGGCGCCGGCCGGTCTCGGGATCCTCCTGCAAAATGTCCGTGCCGGTGATGTCCGCGGGCATCAGGTCGGGCGTGAACTGAATCCGGCCGAAGGTGAAGTCCATCGTCTGCGCCAGCGTCGAGACGAGCAGCGTCTTGGCCAGCCCCGGCACGCCCTGCATCAGGCAGTGCCCGCGGCAGAAAATCGCGATGAGAATCTCGTCGATCACCCGCTTCTGGCCGACGATGACCTTCGACAGCTCGTTGGTGAGGATGCCGGAGACCTGGCCGAGCAGGCGCGCGGCGTCGAGGTCGGACAGCGGCGCGAGGCGCGGTTTGGTTGGGGGATCGGTGATCGACATTCGCCGAGGATTATAGAGGAAAACGAGACCGGACACCGATTCTACGGCCGCGGTTTCTTCAGCTCGATCGACTGGAAGGACGCGCCCGAATCAGCCTGCGCGCCGGCGGGGGCGAGGAAGCGAACGCCGATGAAGCGCGGTTTGGCGGTGTCCAATCCATGCGGACCTGACCAGACGGGCTTGCCGCCCATATCGATGGCAGCGGATTGCGCGTCGAACTGGATGCGCACTTCAACGGTCTGCTGCTTCGGGCCGGGTTTGAACGTCGCGGGTTCGACGCGGCCGGACGGCAGGGCAACGCTGGCCGCGCCGGCGCGATACGTCCACGCGAGTTCGTGCGGGCTGGTGGCGCGCGCGTCGCTCAGGGACGGATCGTCGGTCACGAACACCTGTGCCACGACCTTCGATTCCGGCGACGGCAAACGAAGGGTGACCTCGACCTGCATGGGCTTCGACGGCAGCACCGACTGCTCCCAGAGCAGCGCCCCCCCGACGAATTCCGCGTCACCCGCGGGCGCGTCGCCGGGACGAAGCCCCTTTTCAAACGTCAGCGGGAGCGCCCCGACTTGACGCCAGCCCTTCGGCGCCGCGTTGAGCTGCACGTTGAGTTCGGTCTCCGTGAAATAGATCTGGCCCAGATCCTGGCGCGGCGAGGGGGTCGAGCCGCTGTTGCGCCAGATGACGTACCCCGCGGACGCGACGACGCCGATGACGACGACCGCCGACAGCAGCGCGATGATGCCCGCCGTCGGCGCGACGCGCGACGGGCCGCCTGCGTGTTCCTGCTCGACGGCCTGCATCACCTTGCGCGAGAAGCCTGGGCCGGCGTGAATCTCGCGGTAGGTCCGGCCGCTGGCGAGGTGCTCGCGGGCGGTGCACAGCAGGAGGTATTCATCCGCCTGGTCCCCGCCCTGCTCGCGCAGCCGGTTCACCGCGTCGCGCCACTGCGGCGAGCCGGGGCCGGCGCGCAGCGCGTCGCTTAACGCGGTCAGCATGGGGTCGGATTCGAAGTCGAGCGTGGGCACCATGGCTCAGGTGAAAAAGAAAACAATACTCGCCACCGATGGGACACCGATCAGCACCGATTCCAGTATGAGCTTTCTGCATCGGTGCCCCATCGGTGGCAAAACCTTTTACTCGTCCTCATCAACGCTCCCCCCGACCATGCGGCCGAGCTTTTTCAGGCCGTGGAACATGCGCGAGCGCAGCGTGACGGCTTTCGTTCCCGTGATCTCTTCCATTTCCGCGTACGACAAATCCTGGAACACGCCGAGCACGATCACTTCCTTCTGGTCGCTCGGCAGGTCGTCCAAAGCCGCGAGGACGCGGGCGATCTCTTCCTGTTTTTCGACGTTGTCGGTGGCGCGGTGCGCGACCTTGTACGGGTCGCCGGTCATGTCGAAACCTTCGAGGTTCAGCTCCGTCACGTTGCGCACGGGGCTGCGCTTGCGCCGGCGGGCGTTGTTGATCGCGAGGTTGCGCGTGATCGTGAACAGCCAGGTGGAAAATTTCTGCGGATAGCGGTACGTTGCGGCGAAGCGAAACGCACGGAGGAATACTTCCTGCCCAACCGACTCGACGTCCTCGACGTTGCCCAACATGCGATACAAATAAGATAAGACGGAGGAGCTGTAGCGTTCGTAGAGGATGGCAAACGCCTGCTTGTCGCCCTCCTGCGTGCGGCGCATGAGGTCTTCGTCAGACGAACGCCCCAGCGGGGCGGCCTTCAAATCGCCCGCAGCCGGCTTGTGGGCCGGCGGACGGGGGCTGGGAGCTGGTTCCACACGTTTTTGCTGCATCATGCGCCCCCCTTCGCGCAGGCGCGAGGGGGAAGCGATTGTAGTACCGCAGGGGACGATGGGAAGTTGAAGGAATATCTCGCCGCGACAAAATCACCCGCGGAAGGGTGAGGGTTTTGCTGGGCGTGGGGGGACGTGCGGCGGGGGCGAGACGATACGCGGGGGAGGCGCGGCGATGACGGGCCCGGCTTGCGCAACCGGCTGCGCCCGCGCGATCGGCACGGCCGGGGGTTGCGGGGAGACGGGCGGGAGCAGCCAAGCCGGCATCTGACCCCCCGTCGCAGCCGTCTGCTCATACATCGCGATCATCTCGGGGATGACCGCATCCAGGCTGTAGCGCTCGATGATCATCTGTTCCGCAGCGCGGCCCATCGGGCGGGCGGCGTCGGGGTCACGCAGCACCGTTAGCGCCTTTTGCGCGATCGCTTCGGCGTCGAAGAAGTCGGCAAGCAACCCATTCTCGCCGTCCTTGATCATCTCGCGCACCGGCGCGGTGTCGGAGCCGAGAACCACCGCGCCGCAGCTCATCGCGTCCATCATGCTCCAGCTCAGCACGAACGGCACGGTCAGGTAGATGTGCAAATCGGACGAGGCAAGCAGCCCCGCCAGGTCGGTCGGCGGCACCCGGCCGACGAAGCGGATTTTCTCGAGGTCGTAGTCGTCCTGGGCCAGCGCCCAATCCTTGAACGACTTGCCGCCCGTGTGCGTCTCGTCGCCCCCGTAGGCCGTCCGGTCGGTGCCGACCACCAGGAACACGACGTCGGGGTATTGCCGATAAATGACTTTGGCCGCCTTCAGGAACTGGTCGAACCCGCGCATCGACTCGAATCCCCGGCTGACGTAGGTCACGACCCGCGTGTCGGGGCCGACCGTCACGCCCGCCAGCGTCCGCGTCCCGCGCTCGCCCGGTGGCGGGCGCAGCGCCTCGCCGTGGCCATGGTAAACGGTGCGGTCGATGCCGTCGAACACCGTCCGCAA
>JBBSLV010000175.1:0-7965 GCA_038233535.1 Tepidisphaerales bacterium
AGGGACCGAAGCCCAGCGTATCGAGCAACTGCGTCAGCGGGCCGAAACGGCTCAACACCAGCCGCATGCCGACCGCTCCGACGAACGGGGGGAGGATCATCGGCACCAGCGCCAGCCCGCCCATGATGCCGCGCCCGGGAAAGTCGAACCGCACGCTGAGAATCGCCAGCGGCAGCGCGATGATGAGCGTCAGCGTCGTCGTCAGCACTGCGATGATCGTCGCGTTCATCAACCCGCGCAGATACACGGGGTTCGTCAGCACAAGCTTCAGGTATTCAACCGTGAACGCCCCGTCCCTGGTCGTAAACCCGCTCACCACCACGTTGAAGATCGGCCAGATCAGGAACGTCGCGAAAAACCCCAGCAGCAGGACCGCCAGCAACATATGAAACGGCGTCGCCCCACCGACGAACGGCAGCGACGAAAAGCGGAACTTGTCCGGCGGCCGTATGACGGGCAGCAGTGGCGACGTGTTGGCTGATGTCATGGATGAATGTCCGCGCGAATCAGGATTGCCCGGCGGCCTTGGGCCCCGTCCGCACCGCGTCCGAAGCCTGTGCCGCAACCTTGCGGTAATGGTCGCGAAACCGTTCGGCCCACATGATGCGCTGCCTGGCCATCCAGATGCGCACGTCCGTCTCCGTCGGATCCCTGCCCTCTTCGATCGCCTTGCGGCGGGCGCGCTGGTCGGTGATGTCCTTCATCTCGATCGGCACGTCCGCCAGTTGAGCGATCAACTGGGCGCGAAGCTGCTGATCCTGCACCGCCAGGATCGTCGCGTACGAATCCTTCAGCGTCGACCGCGCGTCGATCCACGACGCCGACCAGATCGGGCGCATGTCGCTGAAGAGCATGCGCTGCCAGTCGGATCGCATGTTGAACCCCCCGGAGTCCTCGAACGGGTTCACGTCGTCGGCGAAGTTGCCGCGGTCGTCGTAGACGCCGCGCACGATCGGCAACCGGCGCAGGCTGCGCGAAACGTACGGGCTGACGCCGCCCTTGACGTTCCACAGGCGCTGCGCATCGGGCGACAGGAGATAGGTGATGAAGCGATTGGCGAGGATCTCGCGCTCGCCTCGCACGCCGTAAAGAATTGCGATCGGGTCGGCGTTGATCGAGCTGGCCGCCTTGGGGGCGATGTAGCGGATGCGGTCCCGGCCCAGCGTCTGCTCGTTCACGCGCGCGTAGAAGTCGATCGCGACGCCCGCGGCGGCCTCCCCATTGCCGACGTCGTTGCAGGGCTGGCTGCCGCTGTCGGTGAAGTACCGCGCGTTGGCGGCCATCAATTGCAGGGTGCCCATCCCAATCTTCCAACCTTGTGCAATCGCTTTCTGATAATCCGCGTTCGCGTCGCGCTCAACCTTGGGCATGGCCTGAATGTCAGGACGCTCTTTGAACAATGCTTCTTCGGCATCCACCATCGCCCGCTGAACAATGGTCAGGTAGGCGATGGCGACCGATGCGCTGCGCATCGGGTCCGTGCCGGCGATCAACCCTTCCAGCTTCGGATTGGCCAGGTCTTCCCATTGCGTCGGCGCCGGGAGCGCCAGCGCTTTATACAGCGGCGGGCTGTAGATCAGGCCGAACCCGCTGAGCGCAATCCCCACCCAGTGCGGACCCTCGCCCGCCCGATCGGTGCTCGCCGGCTCGTACAACGCGACGCCCGCGATGTCCGGAGTCGGAAACGCCGCCGCCATCACCTCGGCGGGGATGCTCACGGGCTTGAGCAAACCCCTGGGCTTCAGCTCCACCTCGAACGGGAAGTCGCCTCCGCCCCACATCATGTCGATGTCGGCGCGCGTCTGATCCTCCGGCGGCAGCTCGCCGTCGGGCTTGCGTTGCACGTTGTACTTGTCGTTGAGCAGCCGGACGATGTCATTCGTCCCCCCGGGCGTCAGGTACACGATATTGACCGGCGACCCGAAGCGCGCCTGATGCCAGTCCGAAAATCCCGCCGCAAACGTGCGGCGAATGTCCTGGTTGTGCGGCGTGACGATCACAAGCTGTAGCGCATCATCCGACCCTAAAGGCGCCGCGTCGCCCGTCGACGTTCCGATCACTTGGCGCAGCACGAACGGGGTGACGAGGACGAGGAAGAAGAGGATGACGAAGAGGTAGCGACGCATCTATCCCAACGGAAGCCGGCGATATCTCACCCTCGTCTCACTCACGGATACGGCCACGTTTCCTCCCGCCACAATTTCTTTCACGACGGCCGGCAGGATGCGCTTGATCAGCCTCGCACACGCGTCCGCTTTCAATCCTTCCATTCGAATGCGAATGACCGAGGGCTCCGTCGCGCGACTCATGGCCAGCAACGTGTGGAAGTCCGCATCGAGCGTAATGACGGCTCGCTGATCCCGCCTTGCGTACTCCAGGATCTCCGCGTCCTCGGCCAGTTCCAACCCACGGTCTTGGACGTGGATGGCATCAATATTTTGTTGCCGCAACAGATGAGCGGCGGCGTGCGGCAAACCTTGATCGAGGAGAAGCTTCATCGAAGGGGGGGCAGCTCTTCCACGCGATCGTCCACGGCAGCCGCCGCATAATTCAGAGCCTGCTGAATATCTTCGTCCTCGAGTTCCGGGAACTCGCGGCGTAGCTCGTCACGGTCCGGGTAAAGTGCTACCAGCTTCACCACGCGCTTCACCGTGAGCCGCATGCCGCGAATGCACGGCTGTCCGTTCATTTGTGCGGGATTGATGGTGATTCGGTCGAAGTCGCTCATTTCAGCTCCTGTAGTATTCCCGATACTACTCCTTCAACACCACCACGTCTTCCGGGTCGAACTCCACCGTCATCTGTTCCGGCACGTGGAACAGCGGGGGCGCGCTGATGACCTTCAGCCGATAATCGTTGACGAGCAGCACGTGCTCGCTGGCCTCCCCGAGGAACGTGCGCTCCAGCGGTTTGCCGACCATTCGGTTAGCGCCACCGGGGGCGCGGCCGTTGCGGGCGATCTGCATCTGCTCGGGACGGATGCTGACCAGCACCTGGGCGCCGTCGTTCATCCCGCCGGGCGCGTTGGCGAGCGACGCGGTTACCCTGCCGGCAGGCGTGTTGATCGTCCAGTTCTTCTCGTCGCGCGACATCAGCGTGCCGGGGATGAGATTCGTCTGCCCGATGAAGTCGGCGACGAAGCTCGTGTGCGGGCGGTGATACAATTCGTCCGGCGTTCCGACCTGCGCCAGCCGCCCCCCCTTCAGCACCGCGATGCGATCGGCGACGCTCAGGGCTTCCTTCTGGTCGTGGGTGACGTAGATCGTCGTGAACCCCGCCGTCTTGCAGATGCGGCGGATCTCGCTGCGCATCTCGTGCCGTAACTTCGCGTCGAGGTTCGACAGCGGCTCGTCGAGGAGCAAACAATCCGGTTGCACGGCCAGCGCGCGGGCGAGCGCCACGCGCTGCTGCTGCCCCCCGGACAGCTGGTTCGGCTTGCGATCGGCCAGTGCGTCCATCTGCACGAGCGTCAACACCTCGTCGACGCGGCGCTCCTGCTCACCCTTGGCCGCCTTGCGCACCTGGAGCCCGAAGCGGACGTTGTCGCGGACGCTCATGTGCGGCCACAGCGCGTAGCTCTGGAAGCACATCACGGCGTTGCGCTTGTCGGTGGTCAGCGCCGTCACATCGCGATCGTTAAAGAAGATCCGCCCCTCCGACGGCTCGTGCAAGCCGGCGATGAGGCGCAGCAGCGTGCTCTTGCCGCACCCGCTGGGGCCGAGGAGGAAGAACAATTCGCCCGCCTTGATCTCCAGGTCGATCGCGTCGAGCGCGACGGTGGCGCCGAAGCGCTTGCCGAGGTGCTCAAGTCGAACGGTCGTCATCGCGGGCGGCATTGTACAGACGCAAAGCGTAATTGCGCCGATGTCGCCGAGTCTTAACGTTGGGGAGCCGGCGGCAACGCATCGAGATTCCTTTTCGCCAGGACGTTGGCGGGGTCGAGAGCGAGGGCTTTTGTGAGATACCGCCGCGCCCCCGCGATGTCGCCTCGGCGGGCGCGGACGATGCCGAGGTTTGTCAGCGCGTCAACGGAGTCCGGTCGGGCATCGAGCGCGGCGCGAAACTCGCGCTCGGCGGCGTCGTACCGGCCCCGCGACGCGAGCGCCGTGCCGATGTTGTTGCGGAGGATCGCGTTTCGCGGGTCGATCGCGACGGCCTTTGCCCACTCGGCCAGCGCTTCATCAGTGCGGCCAACATTGAGCAGAAGGTTGCCGAGGTTGATCCGCGCCGAGACGGAGCTGGGGTTGATCTCCAGCGCCCGGCGGTAGTGATGCACCGCCCGATCCAGCTCCCCGCGCCGCGCGAGAAGGACGCCGAGGTTGATATGGGCCGTCTCATGTTCGGGGTTGGATGCGATGGCCTGCTCGTAATGCCTGATCGCCTCATCGATTCGCCCTTGCGACGCGGCGAGGGCGGCGAGGTTGTAGTACGCATTGGCAAAGCCCGGGCGGACGCGCAGCGCGTCGAGATACCATGCCCGCGCGAGGTCGAGCCGGCCCTGATGCTCGGCAAGACGGCCGAGGTTGAGCCGGGCCTGATCGTGATCGGGGCGCAGCGCGATCGCCGCGTTGAACCGCTCGGCGGCGGCCGAATAGTCGCCGCGCTCCATCAGCAGCGTGCCGTAGTTATTGTGGGCCATCCACGATGAGGGATTCTTCGCCAGCGTGTTCCGCCAGAGCGTTTCGAGGTCGGTAAAGTCGTGCGCGTGCGACCACGACGTGATCGCCAGCGCAACACTCGCGACAGCGGTGATGGGGACGGCGGCCCGTTTCGCGTGCGTCGCGAGCGCCGCGGCGATCAGCGTGAGCACGCCGAGGCTCGCGAGGTATTGGAAATGGTCGGCAACGAACGAATAGCGCATGGGCAGCACGTTGACGAACCCCAGCGCGGGGACGAGCGTCCCGCCGAAGAACAGCGCTGCCACGAGCGGCCCGCGCCCGAGCCGGCGCCGCAGCGCCCACAGCGAGACGATCAGCCCCAGCGCGCCAAGCGGGAACGCGTACTGCCAGAGCGATTGGTCGTCGATCCTCCACCGCTGGTACATGAAGATCAGCGGGTGCGGCCAAATCAGCTTCGCCGCGTAAAACCACACCGCCCGACCGGCAATGAGGAACCGGTCGAGCAGGCTAAAATCCCACTCCGGCCCCTGCGCGCCGACAACGTGCCGCTCCATCCAGCTCGTCAGCATTCCCATGCCCGCGCCCAATGCGAAGAACGGGAGCAGTGGAACGACGTCCTTCGTCGTGATCCGCCCGCGCTTCCAGTACACGATCAGCAGCACAACGGCGGGCAGTGAACTGGTGACCGACTTGCTCAGGAGCGCGCAGACGAAGAGTGCCAGCGATAGGAAATACAATCGGATGTCGGGTGGGGGGTGTCGGGGTTCGGGTGAAGACGGAGCGCGCAGACCGCTCTCCGTTCTTCCGAAACCCGACACCCGAAACCCGAAACCCGATTTCAAGTACGCCAGTAGTGCGAGCAGGTAAAACACGCCCGACAGCACGTTCTTCCGCTCCGTCACCCACGCGACCGACTCGACATGCACCGGGTGCAGCGCGAACAGCCAGGGCGTGATCCACCAGCCCGGCACGTCGAGGCGGCGCAGGAGCACGCCGACCAGGATCGCGCTCGCGCAGTGGAGCAGAACGTTGGCGACGTGGTAGCCGGTGGGTTGGTCGCCCCAGAGGCGCCATTCGAGCCAGAAGGTCGTGTGCGTGAGTGGGTAATACTGCGGGACCGCGCCGATGTCGGTCCAGATGCGCCACAGGCCGTGGGCGCTGCCGAGCGTGAGGTTGCCGGTGACGTAGTAGTCGTCGTCCCAAATCCACCCCCCGCCCAGCGCGGGGGAGTACGCCAGGAACGTGACGACGACGAGTGCGCCGGCGGACCACCAGAACCAGGCGGGGACGCGCGACGGAGACGATGGCTCTCGCGCGGCGCGGTTCATGGAACGACGGCGGGCCGTGTCGCCGCGGGCTGCGTCGCCGACGTTTGTGTCGCCGACGTTGCCGCGGCGGCGTTCGTCGCCGGCTGGGGGGATGATTGCGTCGTGGATGACTGCGTTGTCGCCGGCTGCGTCGAGGCCTCAAGTTTTCTCATCGCCGCGTCGAAGAGCCGGGCCGCTTCCATGACGCGCGGGGCTTGGGCGTTGATGGCGGCCGCGCCGATCAGCTCCAGCCGGGCGCGCTCGAGTTTCCCGACCTCGATCAGCAGCATGGCGAGGCTGATCCGCGCGTCCTGGTGCTGCTGATCGCGGCGGATGACCTCGATGAACTGGTCGGCGGCCTGGGCCTGTCGCCGGCGGCGTTCCTCGGGCGTCTTTGCATCATCGACGCGCAGCGCCAGCAACGTGCCCAGCTCGAACCGTGCCTGCATGTTATCCGGCGCGAATCGAACCGCCCGCACGTACGCCGCGAGCGCGTTGTCCTGCCGCCCCGCGGCCTGGAGCGCATTTCCGAGCAACCGGGCGATCTCGCCACAGCGACGGTGCTGATCGGCCGGCCCCTTCTCGCACATCGCCAGCGCCTGGCGAAAGGCGTCGACCGCTTCCTGCTGCTTGCCGAACCGTCGGAGCATGAAGCCGCGGTTTGTCATTGCCCCGACGCTGTCGGGATTGACCTTCAGCGCCTCGTTGAACTTCGCCAACGCCTCCCGCTCACGACCTTGCGCCAGCAGCGCGCGGCCCCAGTGCAGGAGGGCCATGTCGTGCGCCGGCCGCAGCCGCACGGCCTCGGCGAGATGCCCCGCCGCCTCGATGAGCAGTTCCTTCGCATTCTGCTGCGAAAGCTCATCGGGCAGCGACTGGTAGCCTTGCGCCAAGTCGGTCAGCTCGTAGCCGAGGTTGTGGTGCGCCATCCACGAGCGAGGGTTCTTATTAACCGTATCGCGCCAGAGCGTGACGGCGTCGGCGTAGATGTGTGACTGCCACCACGTAAGCCCGCCCAGCAGCAGCAACACGACGGCCGATGCGACATACGGCGTCGGCGACTGCTCACCCACATCCCCCGCTACCGGCGCCGCGGCGCTGTGCCGCCGGCGGCTGATCCGGTGATAGCCGGCGACGACGCCCCCCACAATCAGCGCGATCAGCGCGGGGCTGGCGTGGTACTGAAAGTGGTCGGCGACAAACGAATACCGCATCGGGTACACGTCGAAGAACCCCAGCGCCGGAACGAGCACGCCGACGTAGATCAGCCACGCCACGAGGGCGCCTCGCCCGATACGCGACCGCATCGCCCACAGCGCAATCGTCACCGCGATGCCCGCCAGGACAAACGCCCACTGCCACACCTGGCCGGGGTTCACGTCCCACCGCGGGTAGCTGAACGTCAGCTCCAGCGGGACGATCAGCTTCATCACGTAGAACCACACCGCCCGCCCGGCAATCAGGATGCGCTGCGCCCACGACAGATCCCAGTCGCCAAAGGCGTAGTGGGCGCCGATGACGTATTGGCGCTCGACATACGACGTGACCAGACCCAATGCGATGCCGATCACGAAAAACGGCAGCAACGGGAGCACGTCACGCGCCGTGAGCCGGCCGCGCTTCCACCACATCAGCAGCAGGATGACCGCCGGCGTGCTGAGAGCGACCGTCTTGCTCAGCAGCGCGCAGATGAACAGCGCCAGCGCGAGCGAGTACGTGCCGCCCCAGTCGCGTTCCTCCCATGCGGAGCTTCGCTTCATGCCTCGTGACGTGGAGCCGTCATCGTCACCAATTCGTTCAAACTTCAAGTACGCGAGGATCGACGCGAACATGAACACGCCCGAGAGCACGTTCTTCCGTTCGCTGATCCACGCGACCGACTCCGCGTGCACCGGGTGCACCGCGAACACCGCCGCCGCCAGCCACGCCCCCGGCACGCGCAGCCGGCGCAGGACGAACCACAGCAGCACCGCCGCGCCCGCGTGCAGCAGGACGTTCGTCACGTGGAACACAGTCGGATCCAGCGCGATCCCGCCGGC
>JBBSLV010000176.1:0-7958 GCA_038233535.1 Tepidisphaerales bacterium
CACCGGAACCGTTCTACGACCCGCTGCAGTTTGCAGTGGAGCAGGCGCACGTGCGCGGTATCGAGCTGCACGCGTGGTTCAACCCGTACCGCGCGAAGCACAAGGACTCCAAAAGCTCCGTCACGCGCGACCACATCTCGAAGCGGTTTCCCCATGTCGTCAAAGAGTACGACGGCTATCTATGGATGGATCCCGGCGAGCCCATCGCCGTGAGGCAGTCGCTGGCCGTCTTTCTCGACGTCGTGAAGCGCTACGACGTCGACGGCATCCACATGGACGACTACTTCTACCCCTACCGCGGGAGCGAGAAGCGCGAGTTCCCCGACGAGCCCAGCTACCAGCGCTACAAGCGCTCCGGCGGGCGGCTTGCGCGCAACGACTGGCGACGAAACAACGTCAATCAGTTCATGGCCAAGCTTTACGTCGAGACGAAAAAGCTCAAGCCGCACGTGAAGGTCGGCGTCGCGCCGTTCGGGATCTGGCGTCCGAACCACCCGCGGGGCATCGTCGGCCTCGATCAGTACGATGTCCTCTACGCCGACGCGAAGCTGTGGCTCAACCAGGGCTGGCTCGACTATTTTTCCCCGCAGCTGTATTGGCCCATCGAAGGCAAGCAGTCGTTCACGAAGCTGCTCGACTGGTGGATCAGCGAGAACACCAGCCAGCGCCACATCTGGCCGGGCATGAGCGTCGGCCGGTACATCCCCGGAGACGGTACGCTGTCGATGGAAGTCCCCAACCAGCTCGCCGCCATTCGCCAGCGACCGGGATCGACGGGTTTCATCTTCTGGCCGCTCCAGTCGGTCATGCTGAACACAACACTCACCGACCGGCTGAAAGACAACGAGTTTGCCCAGCCGGCCCTGATCCCGACCAGCCCCTGGCTGGATGACGAGCCCCCGGCTGCGCCAATGGTCAAGCTGATCGGGCGTGGTGATGGTGCGTCGGTCGAAATGCGCCCCGCCCGCCCGAGCGGACGCAGCGGGAGCGATGTGTTCCTCTGGGCAGTCCAGGCCAGGATCGACAACGCGTGGAAGCTGGCAGTCGTGCCGGCGCACGTGAACCAAATCCCCACCGAAGGCGCGAGCGTCATCGCCATCAGCGCGATCGACCGCACGGGCAACGCAAGCAAGCGCGTGGTCGTGCAGATCCCGGGAACCCGCGGGGTCGCGCCCGCGACGACACCGACGACAACCGCAACCATCCCCTGACCTCCCCCTGACCTCATTGGAGCCGCCTCGCTTGCGAGGCGCTCCTTTTCGACCATGCACCCCAGCGCCTCGCGAGCGAGGCGGCTAAATGGGTGGAACTGTCGGATGCAGTCCCTCGCGCGCCCGCGTTCAGCGCGGCGCCGTCAGCGACACTTCCGACATGCGCTCGTCGACCAGCGGTGCGAAGTGCTCGCTCCAATAAGCCGCGGACGCGGTCTCACGGGCGGGCAGCATCACGTTCGTCCAGACGTTTTCGTTGGGAAGCAGCGGCTTGGCGTCGAGCGTGACGAGGATGTTCAGCACGGTCCCCTGCCGCAGCACTTCGAGCGTGATCTGCTCCCCCGCGGGGAAGGATTGGATCCCCCGGGTCAGCTCCATCCAGTCGCGCATGCGGCGCGAGACGGGGTGGACGACGCCCAGCACGACGTCGCCATCGCGCAGGGCGCCGAACGCGCAGAAGCCGGGGATACGGTAGTCGATGGGCACGCCGGTGCTCGCGCGTGCGGGCAAGCCGTTGTCCTCAAGCCCGGGCTGGGGTTCGGGGCGCGGGACTTCGACGCTGTCCAGCGCGGGCAGGACAAGGCCGAGAAAGCCGATCGTCGGTTCGCAGTCGTAGGTTTCGCCGGTGAGGTAGACGTGGGTGACGACGTCGCGCAGCGCGCCGGCCTGCGACGGGGCGACGGGGCGCGAGCGCTCGACGACGTTGCGCAGACCGGGCAGGTCGGCGCGCGTCAGCTCGAGCAGCGCCGACAGCGCCCGACCGCGCACGGCGGCGTCGGAAGCGGCCAGGTCGTTGAACAGCGCCTGAAGCGCCGGTTCCGACGCCGGCTGCGTCGTGGGCTTCTTCGGTTGCCATGTGGGATTTGGCGCCTGGGTGGGGGGTGGACGCGTGGCCGCATCTTGTGCGGCGACGAGGGTGACGAAGGTGACGACACAACCGGCCAAGAGCCGCGCGGCGAGAAATGGGGGGCGACAGGACAACATCAATCAATTTCCCAAAACCGCAAACCTGAGCGCTCCGTCACCCCTCCGCCAGCTCAACCAGCTTCTGCGCGTTGCGCTGCATCCACTTCACCTTCCGCTGCACCATTTGCAGAAACGGCGTGCCGTCCATCCGCCCGAACTGCCCCGTCGCGGCGATCGGGAACACCGCCTCGGCGATCAGTGCTTCGGTCATCAGGTGCGGGATCGCGCGAATCTCCGCCTGGCTGAGCAGCATCACCTCATCGTAGCCCCGCAAGAACCGCTTGAAGCGACTTTCGTCCGGATATTCCGGCCACTTCGACACGTCCTCGTCCCCCCCGATGATCGAGAACTGCAACGCCCCGTTGGCGATGTCGATCACCCGCGGGAGCAGCCGGGCCGAGTCGTAGTCGATCACCGCCACGACGTGGTTGTCGCGAAAGAGCATGTTGCCCGGATGCCAGTCGGCGTGACAGATTTGTTTCGGCCACGTCTCCATCCCCTGCGCTTCGACCTGTTCGGCGCCCTTGCGGTACGCGTCGAGCAGCGCGCTCAGCAGCGGGACGATCTCCGGGTTCGCGCTCATCCCCGGCGGCGGCTGCTTCACGATCGCGCGCAGCCCCGACTCCATCGCCGGCGCCATGTGATAGCTTCCCGTCGGGGGCTGCCACTCGGCTTTGAACCCTTCGAGCAGCTTGTGATACAGCGCCAGCACCCGCCCGGAGTCGAACGTCGATTCCAGCGTCTGCGGATACCCTTGTCCGGGAATGTACTCGAACAGCTCGTAGACGCCGTTGCGCCACTGGAGCATCGAATTGTTCTCCTTGCGCGTCCCGATCAGGTGCGGCAAGGGGAACTGCTTCTGCGCCAGATAAAGCTGAAGCGCGTGACAGAACGCGACTTTGAATGGGTCGTCCTTCCCGCGCGCCCGGCGTTTCATGAGGAACTTGCCCTGCTCGCTGACGATGAGCAGCTTGGGCGCTTTCCGCGACCCGCGCGGGAACTCGATGACAGAATCGAGCACCCCGATGTCGAAGTGCGACAGGACAATCGCCAACTCTTCAGCCGAGAACGTCTCCCGGGATCCGGTCTGCCGACCCGTCCCGGTCCCCGCCGTCCCGGACGTGGTCGCCGATTGAATGGGAGGCGCGAGAGGCTGCACGGGGGCAAGTCTAAAGTAAATCGGAAAAAGGCAAAAGGTGAAACGAGTCGGCGAGCCCGCTTCAGCGGGCGGGCGTCGCGTCAAAGTGCACGCGCTTTCCCTGCTCGCGCCTGCCCAGCGCAAGCGCCCGTTGGTACGCCGACTCAGCATCGGCCGCGAGGACGAGGCGGTACTGCACGCCGACTCGCGCATCACCGCTCCCCGCGGGTTCGACGATACGAGACTCGAACAAGGATGGTGATGAACCGTTGCTCGGTCGGCATGTTTGATCGTGGGAACGATTTTTACGGCGTCGGCCGTTGAAGGAGCGTTACCCGCAGCGCACACGCTTTGGCGATGGCCTGGAAGTCCCCGTCGAAGGTGACGAGCTCCGCATCGTACTGAATGGCCAACGCGACAATCAGCAGATCGAGCGAGCCGGCGTTGATTCCGTTCTTCCGACAATTTTGCCCGACCTTCGCCGCGTTCTTCCAAAGATCGTCCGGCGTGGGCAGGACGGGCATCGTGTCAAACTGTGCGTGCAAGGGACGCAGCTCCCGATCCGTCGCGTGCCGGAGGACTTCGAAGATGATCGGTTCCGCGAGAACAGCCTCGGGTTTGAGGATATATGGGGCGATGAACTGTTTGAGAGCGCGCGGAGAACGCTCACGGGTGAAGTCGATCCACACGCTGCTGTCGATGAGGGCCGTCATTACTCCGCCCACCGCGCGGCGCGTTTCTTTGCGGCCTTGCGGTCCGCGCTGCGCATCTCCTCAAACCCGGCGAGGTCCACGCCCCAATCCCCGGAGATGAACTTTTCGGCCATTTCCTCCCGCCGCCTCATCATCAGGGCGTCCACCACCAGCTTGCGGATGGCCGGGCCCTTCTTCCGCTCCCCGGTGACGCGGCAAATGTCATTCAATTCAGACTCTGACAATTCAACAGTCACTTTCATACAATGATTATCGACAAGTAAGATTTCGGGGTCAAATCACTTGCGTCTCATTTCGTGTATACCATCGCGTCATGCAATCCAAACCCTTCGGCATCACCGGGTTCTCCGTCAGTCCCCTCGGCTTCGGCTCTGCGCCGATCGGGATCCTTCAAACCGAGCGCGACGCGGCGGGTAAGCTGCTCAACCTCCTGCTCGACGAGGGCGTGAACCTCATCGACACCGCCGCCCGCTACGAGGATTCGGAGGAGGTCATCGGGCAATCCATCGGGCACCGCCGCGGGGAGTTCGTGCTGGTGTCGAAGTGCGGGTCATCGGCGCCGCACGTGGACGCGCCGGAATGGTCGGCGGAGATGATCGAGAAGACAATCGACGCGGCGCTGAAGAGGCTGCGAACCGACCACGTCGACGTGATGCTCCTGCACTCGTGCGGGAAGGACGTGCTCGAGCGCGGGGAAGCCGTCGGGGCGCTGGCGCGGGCGCGCGACGCCGGGAAGATCCGCTTCGCCGGTTACTCCGGCGACAACGACGCCGCCGCCTGCGCCGCGACCCTGCCGGACGTCGCGGTGATCGAGACGTCGATCAGCATCGCCGATCAGTCGAACATCGACGCGGTCCTCCCGACGTGTCGCCGGCGCAATTTCGGGGTGCTCGCCAAGCGCCCGATCGCCAACGCCGCGTGGAAGCAGCGCGACGACCAGCCCGGCTTCTACAAGGATTACGCCACCACCTACACCGACCGGCTGAAGCAGATGAATCTCAACCCCGCCGACCTCGGCTTCACCGGTCCGCCCGAGCAGGCGTGGCCGGAGCTCGCCCTTCGGTTCACCCTCAGCATCCCCGGCGTGCACACGGCCATCATCGGCACGACCAAACCCGACAACGCCCGCGCGAACATCGCGATCGCCGACAAGGGACCGCTCCCCCCCGCCGTCGTCGAGCACATCCGTGCCGCGTTCGCCAACGCCGATTCCACCGGTTCGTGGACCGGTCAAACTTAACCCTCCCTGAAGGCGTATGATTGAAACCCCAGCGGCTTGCCTTTTCCGCCTCCGCGGGCTAGGTTTCGCCACTGTCTGGAGAGATGGCCGAGCGGCTTAAGGCGACAGTTTGCTAAACTGTTGTACGGGGTAAACCTGTACCGGGGGTTCGAATCCCCCTCTCTCCGCTGTTAGAGACAGATAGCCCTTCAACCAAACAGTTGAAGGGTTTTCTCGTTGTGTCATTGGACAAGCTACATTAGACGGGATCGGGCGGGACGATGTGGGACTGGAAGGGAACGGCGGCGGCGCGACCGCCCAGCACGGCGAAGGGCAGGGCGAGTCGGTAACGGCCGGCCCGCGGCGTCTGCTCGACGTGCGCTTCAGCCCCGATGGCGGCGCGCTCTACGTCGTCGACTTCGGCACAATGTGGTCGTGGGCAAGCCCAAGCCGGTCCCCGGCACCGGCGTCGTCTGGCGCATCACACCCGCGAACGCAGCGCCGTCCGGCCCGCCCGCGGGTCTGTCGCCGCCCCGATAACCAGCCCGCTGGCGTTCGCCCTCGCTCGCCAAATTACCGCACCAACGAGCAAGAGGAAGAGGCTGAGCAGTTGCCCCATGGTCAGCCAGCCGAAGGCGACGAAGCCGACCTGTTCGTCGGGCACGCGTGTAAACTCGACGGCAAAGCGCACCGCGCCGTACCCGATCAGGAATAGCGCGGCGAGACGGCCCTCCGCTGGACGGCGCCAAGTATGCACCGCCCGCAGGATCAAGAGCAGGAGCAACCCTTCGAGCAGCGCCTCGTAGAGCTGAGACGGGTGACGAGCAACCGTGTCGCCGGGGAAGATCACACCCCAAGGCAGATCGGTCGGCCTGCCGACCAGTTCGGCGTTGATGAAGTTGGCAACCCGCCCGAAGAACAGCCCCACCGGTGTGACCAGCGCGGCCGCGTCGGCGATGTTCCACAAGGGAGCTTTCTTAGCCCACGCCCAGACGATCAGGACGACCGCGACGCCTGCAAGCCCGCCGTGGAAGCTCATCCCACCGTGCCAGACGGCGAAGGGCTCGTACCACGGCTCGACGCCGCCGCTGCGGCGGTAGAAGATCCACCAGCCCGCCCGGCCTCCGACGACGACGCCGGCGATCAGCCAGCCGACCAGGTCCGCGAGGCTCTCATGGGTCAGCCGCAACTCTCCCCGTCGGATGAGCCGCCGCAACCCCAGATAAGCCAACACGAAGCCAAGCGGGTAGGCGAGCCCGTACCACCGCACCGCCAGCGGCCCGAGCCGGAAAATGACGGGGTCAATCTGCGGGTGGAAAATGGCGGCGAGATTAGACAATTTTGCAGTCTCAAAAACGGTGTGGTCGCGGACGTTCCTCGGGTGAGTCTCAGCGCGCATCCGGGGCTTCCTTCTGATGTTCAGAACGGAACTGGTATTCTCGAAGGTTCACCGCTCACATGTTTTTTGCTATCCCATGGACTTCAAACGGGGCGATTGAACCTTTCCAGGTTGCGTTCTCGTTCGTAACAGTGCCGGCCGGCGGCTTGAAGGAAACGTTTGACAAACGACCAAGCGACAGAGCGCTTTTACCAGTTCGTCTGGCCGCTGGCGGCAACGCTGTTGCGCACCGCGCAGGTTCTGACTGGCAGTCTCACGGAGGCCGACGATTTGGCGCAGGAGACAATGCTGAAGGCGTTCCGGGCGATCGAGAGCTTCCGGGCTGGCACCGACGCCAAGGCGTGGTTGATGACGATCCTGCGCAACACTCGGATCGACCGCATCCGCGCGTGCGCGGCATCGGCCAACAACGTCAGCCTCGACGCGCTGCCGTTCGAGCCGGCCGTGGAGTCGGCGGCGCCAAAACCTGGGACGGAGCAAGCGTGGGAAAGACCTGAAGAACTTCTAAACGCGTTCGGTGACCGCGACATCATCGATGCCCTGCAACGGCTTCCGGAGGACATCCGGTGGACGCTTCTGCTGCTGGACGTGGAGGGCTTGGATCAACAGGAGGCGGCGAAGGTTCTCGATGTGCCGGTCGGCACGGTGAAGTCCCGCGCGCACCGGGGCCGGGCCATGCTTCGCGAGGCGCTCCTGCCGGTGGCCCGCGAACGGCGACTGGTGGAGTGATCTGCTGCCGCATTATTGCCAGAAGCGGCTGAGGCGAGAGTGAGGACATGATGAACACGCGATACACGGACGACAATCCCGGCGATCTGGATCGAGCGGTTGTCGATCGTCTGGCGAAGCTGCGGACGATGCCGGTGGACACGTCGCGACTGGACGCCGCGATCCGCGCGCAGATCCCCCAGCCCGGACGCGAGCGGCCGATGCGGATCGGTTGGTTCCGCCCGTTCCGCGCCATCGCGGCCAGCATCACGCTCCTGGCAATCCTGGCGGCGGTTCTGCTGAGCACCTCGGGAGGGCCGGCACTTGCCTCGCCGGCGCAGATGGCCCGGTTCCATCAGAGCTTGGTTTCAGGGGAGATCCCGGTCACGCAGGTCGATTCCATCGAGGCCGCGAACAAGGTGCTGACCGCAAAGTGGCCACAGTCGCCGCAGCTCCCGGACGTACCGCAGGATCACGTGATGGCCTGTTGCATGAAATCGGTGAAGGACAAGCGGCTGGCGTGCGTGCTGCTGAAGCGGGACGGTGTTCCGGTGACGATGACGGTGGCGAACGGTTCCGACATGAAGCTGCCCAAGTCGCCGAC
>JBBSLV010000177.1:0-7951 GCA_038233535.1 Tepidisphaerales bacterium
CCGGCGGGACAAAAGAGGAAACGACGCTCGCGGCAATGGATTTGGCGCTACGATATTGGAAGACCGCGAAGGATTCCGGCGCGTCGAAGGTCGGGCTTGTCGCGGAGGCGACGGAAAAAGGCGGGGTGAAGACGGATCTGGATTGACCATGCTCACCAGGAGTGTTACGTGATGATTGAAGACGATGGCAAATTGGTCCCGCGCCGATCATTCCTTCTCACGTCGGCGGCGGCAGCCGCCGTGGCGCTGACCGGGACGCCAACCACTCAGTCCGTCAACGCCCAGTTGGAACCCGCCGACGTCCTGGGCGCCGAGGAGGCGGACTCGCCGACGGTGGGCGGGGAGCGCGGATACGTCCGCGTGATGCTCACCGAAGCCGACGGCTCGCCGCTGGACAACGACCGCGCGCGGCTGCTGCACGCCCGCGACGCGAAGAACGATCCGCTCCCGCAAGCGATCATCCGCGCCGAAGGGCGCGTGCGCGTCGCGCTGGCGAATGAGCCGCTTCAGGTCGTCTGCCGGCTGAAGATTCCCAACTTCGGGGAGGTCTACGTCTACGCCGACAACGACGGGAGGGGCTACCGCAAGCCGGAGCAGATCGACTTCGTCGTCGACGCCGCGCGAACGCGCTTGCGCCGCGTGGTCGAGGCGGTGCGGGAGGCGAAGAAGTCGGGTGTCCCGGCCGATCCCAAGCTCAACCAGCATCTGCAAGCCGCAAACCGACCGATCCCCAACCAGCCGGGCAACGCGCGAACGGCGGCGGCGTACGAAGCGCTGGCGCATGGCATGCACGCGGGGGAAATCTTCGCGCTCAACGCCGCCCGTCACAGGATCTCGCGCTTCAGCGAGCCGCGCAAGGACTTCGGCTTCGGCATCATGGTCTCGAAGTACGGCCAGTTCCCCGCCTATGACAAGGCCGTCGAGCAGGCGTTCAATTTCGCGACCGTAAGCTGGTACAACTGGGTCAGCGACAAGCCCCCGTACGTCGATTACGGGCTGCGCATGGACCCGTCGATCGACTGGTGCCTCGCCCGCGGCATCACGCCAAAAGGGTTCGGCTACTGCTACATGAGCCGCGGCGCGACGCCGGACTGGGTTCGGCCGATCGAGATCCCCGCCAGGACGCTCCCCTCGGGCGAGCAATCCGAACCGCGCCGCGTGTACAACCCCCAGTGGCCGCATGAGCGCGTCAGGAAGATGTACGAATACGTCAACCGTCAGACGGCCCGCCACTACCTCGAGAAGTACGGCGACCGGGTTCCGCACATCGAGGTGCTCAACGAGGCGCATGACAAAGCCAACCTCTGGCACATGAGCCACGAGCAGATCATCGAGATGGCCCGGACGGTCACGCGGGCCGCGCGGGAGGGTCACCCGCGGATCAACCGGATGATCAATCACTGCTGCCAGTGGGCCGAGTATGCCGTGCGGCGGAACAACGACGGAAGCCGGCGCTGGTCCCCGCTGACGTTCGCGAAGGATTGCATCGACAACGGCGTGGAGTTCGAGACGATCGGGCTGCAACTGTACTATCCGCAGTACGACGTGTTCGAGATCGACCGGATGCTTCAACGCCATTTCGCCCTGGGCAAGCCGATCCACATCACCGAAATGTCCACGCACAGCGAGTCCGGATTCGACACCGAAAGCATGCGCCCGAGGACGGTCTCGGCCCCGTGGCACGGCGACGCATGGAGCGAGACGCTTCAGGCGGACTGGCTCGAGGCGATCTATACGATCGCCTACAGCCACCGGGAGATCGAAGCCGCGCAGTGGTGGGATCTGGCCGAGCTCGGCGGGCACTTCTGGCCGCACGGCGGGCTGCTGAAAAAGGATTTTTCGCCCAAGGAAAGCTTCCACCGGCTGCTCAAAATCCAGAAGGACTGGGGCGTCGCGCGGGTGTGAACGAGAGAGCGGTCAGCCGTCAGCGGTGAGCCATCAGCCAGAGAATGCTTTGCCTTTTCGGCTGATAGCTGATAGCTGATAGCTAATCGCTGACAGCTAAACCCCATGAAGATCACCGACATCAAGGCGACCACGGTCACCGTTCCGCTTGAAGCGCCGCTGCGGCACGCCAACGGCTGTCATTGGGGGCGGTTCGTCCGCACCGTCATCGAGGTTGAAACCGACGAAGGCATCACGGGATTGGGGGAAATGGGCGGCGGGGGGGAGTCGGCGGAGGCGACCTTCCGCCAGATGAAAAAGTACCTTGTCGGCCACGACCCCGCCCATATGGAGGAGATGCGCTTCCGCATCGCCAATCCCACCGCGTCGCTCTACAACAACCGCACGCAGGTGCTCGCGGCCCTCGAATTCGCCTGCCTCGACATCCTCGGCAAACGCTGGAACGTCCCCGTCTACGACATCCTCGGGGGCAAGCTCCAGGACCGCGTGCCCTTCGCGTCGTACCTGTTTTTTCGTTACCCCAACGCCGACCGCGGCGGAGGTGACGCAGGGGGCGAGGTGCGCACGCCCGAGCAGCTTGTCGCCCACGCGATGGAGCTGAAGCAGAAGCACGGGTTCACCTCGCACAAGCTCAAGGCCGGTGTGTTTCCACCCGGATATGAATTGGAGTGCTACCGCGCGCTGGCCAAGGCGCTGCCGGGCGACAGCTTCCGCGTCGATCCCAACGGCGTGTGGTCCGTCGAGCAGGCCATCCGCTTCGGGCAGGGCATCGAGGGGCTGCGCAACGATTATTTCGAAGATCCCGTGTTCGGCATCAACGGCATGCGCCGCGTGCGGCAGATGGTCCGCATCCCCGTCGCGACGAACACCGTCGTCGTCGGATTCGAGCAGCTCTCGGCCAACGTGCTCGACACCGCCGTCGACGTCATCCTGCTCGACACCACCTTCTGGGGAGGCATCCGCCAGTGCGTCAAGGCCGCCGGCGTGTGCGAGACGTTCCAGATGGGCGTGGCCGTGCATAGCTCCGGGGAGCTGGGCATCCAGCTCGCGACGATGCTGCACCTGGGCGCGGTCATCCCGAACCTCTCGTTCGCCGCCGACGCGCACTATCATCAGCTCACGGACGACATCATCGTGGGCGGAAAGATGGTGTACGAGAACGGCAGCATCAAGGTGCCCACCGGCGTCGGGCTGGGCGTGAAGCTCGATCGTGAAAAACTCGGCAAGTATGCGGAGCTGTATAAAAAGCTCGGCGGTTACCCCTACGATCAGGATCCGCTGCGTCCCCGGTGGGCGCCGACGATCCCAAACAACCGCTGGGCCGACCCGAAGGATGGGCGCGTGCCGGAGATGACGTTTTGAATCTGGTTCCCTTCTTCCGGTATTCCGGGAGAAGGTCAGGATGAGGGTGATTCGACCTGCTGACGGATGATCGGCGTTGGAAATCACCCTCACCTCAATCCTCTCCCGGAGTACCGGGAGAGGAGGCAAGAGATCCAATCCCCTGGAGGTTACGTGAAAATTCAAAACCTGTTGCTGCTGACGTTGGCCCTGGCGGCAATGTATACAGTCTCCGCGTCCGCGCAAGCGACGGCCGCGGGTGTGAAGCTCGCGGAAGACAAGCTCACGCCCGGCACGACGATCGACCTCACCGGCCAATGGCTCTTCAAGCCGACGTATGCAGTGGCCGAAGGCGAGAAACCCGAGCAGCCAAGTAATGTTGTCGGCGGCGGAGGAAGCGGCTACGGGCCCGTCCCCGTTCCGCAGATGCTCAGCCGCATCCAGTGGTGGCTGGACGATTCCGAAGACTTCAAGAAGTGGGAGCAGGAGCGGCTCGACAAGCTCGGCTTCGACACGGAAAAAAGCGACGACGGCTGGTACCGGCTGGACATCGACGTCCCGCAGTTGCCGAAGGGCCGTCACCTCTGGATCGAATTCGACGGTGTCGCGATGCGCAGCAAAACGTTCCTCAACGGCCAGGAACTTGGTCAGCACGATGGGATGTTCAGCCGGTTCAGCTACGACCTCACGCCGCACCTCAAGCCGGGGAAGAACACGCTGGCGATGTGGGTGAGCATGGAAAAGATCCCCCCGACCGAGGGCAATCTCGGTGAAGCGGTGACGGTCAACCTCTCCGCGGCCAAGGTCGTGTCGATGAGCAAGGGCATGTTCGGCCCGCTCACGCCCAACCAGGACAACCGCGCGTATGACCTGTACGGCATCTGGCAACCGGTAAAGCTCGTGGTGCGCGGTGCGGGGAAGATTGAGGACGTGTGGTTTCAGCCCACGCTGACGAGCGCGGATGTCCAAATCACGTTCGATCATACAGCCCCGATTTACAAGGCCACGCTGACGGACCTCAAGACCGGCGAGAAGCTCGCTGAACGGTCAGGCGGCATCGCCAATGCCGCAAACGCGACAGATGTTGTCAACCTCCGGTTCGAGAACCTCAAGCCAAAACTCTGGTCGCCGGCCGATCCGAACCTGTATCGGTTGGACGTTACGCTCGGCGAACAGCCGGACGGATCGTACTCCGACAAGTGGTCCCACAACGTCGGCTTCCGCACGTTCGAGGTCAAGGGCAACCAGCTTTACCTCAACGGCAAGCGCCACTGGATGCGCGGGGCCAACCAGCTCCCCTACGGAAAAAATCCGTGGGATCCGGAACTGCCGCGCAAGCTCATCCAGATGATGCACGACGCCAACCAGCAATCGACGCGCACGCACTGCACGCCTTGGAACCAGGCGTGGCTGGACGCCGCCGACGAGATCGGTCTGGCCGTGAGCATCGAGGGGATTCGCCCCTGGGCGTTCGCGGGGCGCAGCGACTTGATCGGGCACGAAGTCATGCCGCCCCCGGACATCGTGCGGCACTGGCTGATGGAAAACGCGGACGTGGTGAAGCGCTGCCGCAACCACCCGAGCGTGTTCATCTTCACCGTCGGCAACGAGATGCTCCTGCGCGACAAGGAGAACCTCAAGAAGTGGCAGATCCTTTCCGATGTCGCGAAGCAGACGAAAAAGCTCGCGCCCAACCACCCCGTCGTGATCTCCTCCGACTACGTTCGCGACGAAGAGTTCTACAACGAGGCGCTCAAGCCCGCCGGCATGTACGACGGGGACGTCGACGACATGCACAAGTACAGCGCCTGGTACGCCGATTCGCCGTTTGTCGTCGACACGTCGAGCTACCCGGCGAGCCCTGATCGGCCGCTCATCGGGCAGGAGATGAGCAGCGGCTATCCCGATCTCGACACCGGTCTGCCCGTGCTGCGTTACACGCGCGACCTCGTGACGCCGCAGGCGTGGGTGGGCGTGTATGCATACCCGGGCAACGACCCGGCCATCTTCCTCGCCGAGCATGCGAAGGTGACGAAGAAGTGGGCCGAGCAGCTTCGCTACCAGCGCGGGGACAGAACCGCCGGCTTCTCGCTGTTTTCCGCCGAATGCTGGTTCCGCCACAGCTATCTGCCCACCGCCACGCCCTACCCCGTGCTCGAAGCGGTGAAGGACGCGTTCGCGCCGGTGGGCCTCGCGCTGGAGACGAACCAGCGCCGTTTCTACGCCGGCGACACCATCGAGACGAACGTCTACGTCACCAACGACGACGACCAGGCCCGCGACCTGCGCGACCTCCGGCTGAGCGCCACGATCGGCAAGGAAAGCAGCGTCTCACAACCGCTGGGCGACGTCGCCGAACTGCTGTACTACGCGACGAAGAAGTTCCCCGTCACGATCAAGCTGCCCGAGATCAAAGGCGATCGACAGGAGACTGAACTGACGGTCATGCTGAAAACGCCCGACGGGAAGCACGTCTCGGCCACGACCGATCCGATCGAAATTTTCCCCAAGCCCACGGCTGAGCCGGGGGCTTCAGAGGACATAACCATCATCAAGCAAGGTGAATCGCTCGATGCCCTCAAAGAAGGTGGCGCCCTGCGTCAGAAGATCGAGTCCGGTGCCACCGCGATCGTGTTCTCCCCCTCGAAGGACATCTTAAAACTCTTCCCCGACGACCTGCTCGACACGCGCGGCACGGCGGAGAAGCCCGACTTCGCCGAGTTCGCCGACTGGTATCCCGCCCGCGGCACGAAACTGGCTGAGAACCTCAAACCAATGGACATCAAGTGGTGGGCGCGCGAGAACGACTGGCGCGCTTACGTCGCCGGCACCAGCCACCGGTTGAAGCCCGGGGGCAAGGCGCGCGAGCTGTTCCGTTTCATCCCGTCGCACGGTTACATCTCCGCCGAGAAGGTGGCCGACCAGTACCGCACCGTGCTCAGCGAGATTCCGCTCGGCAAGGGCCGGCTGTGGATCTGCGATCTGGACCTCGCCGCCAGCGCCGATCTCGATCCCGCCGCGCGGCTCGTGCAGGACAACCTCTACCGCGCCGCGGCCGACCCCGAGTCAACGAAGAACCTTCAGCCCGTTCCCCCGCATGAAGTATTGCTGAAGGGCATGAACTGAACGAATTTGCCACCGATGGACCACCGATGGACACCGACTGAATAGGATGATTAAGAGTGCTTTATCCGTGTCTATTCACGGCCAAACCTCTTCTGCTTTTATCGGTGTGCATCGGTGGTCCATTGGTGGCTAACGGATTTTGAGGGGGATTGAACAGGGCCGTTCATGGCACATGCCAACAACATCACGGACCTCACCGGCCGCGTCGCCGTCGTCATCGGCGGGACGTCGGGCCTCGGCAAGGCGATCGCGATCGGGCTGGCGCAGTCCGGCGCCGACGTCGTCCCCTCCGGGCGGCGCAGGGAGCTGGGCGAAGTGGTCTGCCGGCAGATCGAGCAGATCGGCCGGCGCACGCTCTGTCACGAGGTCGATGTCGGCGACCGCGCCAGCATCGACACGCTGCGCGACGCGGTGGTCAACGAGCTTGGCCGCGTCGACATCCTCGTCAACGCCGCCGGGCGCACCCTCCGCAAGCAGGCCAAGGACATCAGCGAGCAAGACTGGCACGCCGTGCTCGACACCAACCTCACCGGCATGCTCCGCACCAGCCAGAGCTTCTACGAACCGCTGAAGGCCACCGGCCGCGGCAAGGTGGTCAACATCGCCAGCCTCGCGTCGTTCGTCGCGTGGTATGACGTTGTCGCGTACAACGTCTCGAAGATGGGCGTGCTGTCGCTGACGCAGACGCTCGCCATCGAGTGGGCGTCGGTCGGCATCAACGTCAACGCTCTGGCCCCGGGCGTGTTCCCAACCGACCTCAATTCCTCCGTCCTCAACAACACCGACCGTGGCCGAGAGATTCTCATCCGCACCCCGATGAAGCGCTTCGGCCGTCCGGAGGAATTGAGCAGCGCCGCCGTGTTCCTCGCGTCCGACGCCGCCAGCTTCATCACCGGCACGACGATCGCCGTCGACGGGGGATACCTCTGCTCGGGCGTGAATTCCTGAACCTCCGGCGCCGTTGAGGGATCGGCATCGGTTCTCATTCGTGTGGATTCGTGAGATTCCTGGGCATCCTCTTTCACCAATCAGCCGCCGAAACGGTCACGCACCCGGAAGCCGCGCCGACCGTTCCGATTTCTTGACACCTATTTTCACCCCCGCTACAACCATCATCGCGTTTGGGACCGAACGCGGGTCAAGCGGCGGCCTCGCCGTTGCACGTTTCACGGTCGTCGGTAGTCGCAGTCGGCCAAGTCATTTATGACGATGACGTTGTCGATCCTCTCACAGGTTTCGCACCCCACCCTGTTCCAGCGCCTGGCGTTCGGGGAAACGCCCAGCCTCCTCGTTCAAATCATTTACAGCTTCCTGATCGTCGCCACCGTCTTCCTCGGCGGGGTGTCGCTCATCGCGATGTTCTCCATCTGGTGGGAACGCAAGGTCGCCGGGCACATTCAATCGCGGCTGGGGCCCAACCGCGTGGGGCCGATCGGGTTGCTTCAGTCGCTGGCGGACGGGGCGAAGCTGATCCTCAAGGAAGATTTGATCCCCAAAGACGCCGATCATCTGCTGTTTCGGTTGGCGCCGTACCTCGCGTTCGCCCCGGCGTTCGCGGCGTTTCTGGCGCTGCCCTTCG
>JBBSLV010000178.1:0-7937 GCA_038233535.1 Tepidisphaerales bacterium
CAGGTGATGGATGGAAGAGGTTGTTCAAGTTATTCTTTCGCGAAGCCTTAGGACAGGGTTATTGGACGTGACGCAGGATCGGCCAAGCTTGACAAACCACGCGAAACTCGCGGATCATCCGCTGTTCGCCATGAGCAAAGCCGTCATTCTTCAGCACGTTGAGCACGCAGGGCCGGGCCGGATCGTCCCCATGTTTCGCGATTTTGGAATTCCGACCGACATCCGTCATCTCTACGCCGGCGACGAGGTGCCGACGGATCTGGACGAGGTCCGGGTGCTGGTCGTGCTTGGCGGACCGATGGGGGTGAGCGACATCGGGAGCGAGCGATATCCTTTTCTCGCCAGGGAAGTGGACACGCTGAAGCGGTTGATCGCCGCCGACCGACCGGTGCTGGGGATCGGCCTGGGCGCGCAGTTGCTGGCGCACGCGGCGGGGGCGAAGGTGTACCCGAACGTGAAGATGGCGCCCCCCGCCGGGCCCGGTCAGCCCCCGAAGCCGGCCGAGCCGATCACGCCGATGCCGGAGTACGGGTGGGGGCCGGTGACGCTCCCGTTTCCCGGCGGAACGGAGCCGATCATGTTCGGGCTCAACGACGGGGCGCCGATGTTTCACTGGCACAAGGACACGTTCGACCTCCCAAAACTTCCCGCGCCGGCGAACCCCCCGCCGCCCCCCCCGCCCCCGCCACCCACCGGGAGCGTCCTGATCTCGTCCACCCGGATCTGCCGCAACCAGGTGTTCCGGTTCAAAAGCCGGCTGTTCGGGTTCCAGTATCACTTCGAGTTGACCGAAGCCGACATCGAGCAGTTGCTGACCCACGGCAAGCAAGAACTGACGCAGGCCAACGGACCGGATGCCGAGGCGAAAGTGCGCGAGCAAACGAGCCTGCACTACCGCCGCTACGCCCGGCTGGGGGAGCGAATTCTTGGGAATTTCGTGCAGTTTCTAAAGCAATACTAGCAAAAGAGAGCAGTGGTTGAGTGGCGGGTGGTTGGGTAGGTGGGCCTTCTTTCACTCCACGACTCAATCACTCAACCACCCCACCACTCGCTTCCTCTCATCCACATGAACTTCCTCCGCGACATCCGCCAATACCTCACGCAGCCGCACGTTCGTCCATGGGCGTTGTCGTCGCCGATTCTGGTTCTGCTGATCTGTTTGCCGCTGCTGCGTCCGTTGCGTCACCCCGATCCGCGCGACGTCTCCGCCGACGAAAGCGCCCGGCTGGCGACGGTGCAGGCGGTCGTCGAGCACGGCACACTCGCGCTCGACGACACGATGGAACGCCCGGCCGGCCAGACGATTCGCGGCTTCGACGGCAAACGCTACAGCGATCAACCCCCGGTGATGGCCGTGCTGCTGAGCGGGTCGTACTGGGCGATGTACCGCAACGGGCTGACGATCGACAACAGCCCGATTCTCGTGCCCTACCTGCTGACGATCATCGCCGTGACATTGCCCGTCGCCGGCGCGGCGGGGCTGGTGTACCGCATGGGCCGGCTTTTCGAATTGAAGCGCCCGCTCCGCGCCGGCCTCGGCGCGGCCGTCATCCTGGGCAGCGGGTTGCTCAGTTACGGCGTCGTCCTCAACGCCCACGCCCCCGCCGCCGTTCTGGTGATGTGCGCCGCCGCCTGCTTCGTGCATATCGCGATTTCAAAAAAGCCCGCGAGCAGTGTCTGGCTGATCGTCGCCGGGCTGTGCGCCGCGCTCGCCGCGACGCTCGAGCCGGCGGCGGGCGTCTTCGCCGTGCTCCTGGCGACCATCCCGCTGGCGATGCGCTGGCGCCCGACCCTGCGCATCGGGGGGGTGCTGCTCTACGTCATCGGCATGACCCCCCCGCTCGTCCTCCACGCCGTCCTCACCGTCCCCATCACCGGCGATCTCCTGCCCGGCATGTTCCACCCCGAGCTGGCCGAACCCAACGCCGTCGCCTACCGCGCCCCGCTCGACCTGGCCGACGGCGCAATCGACCCCTACGGCTTTTTTGACGCAAACGGCGGCAACGACGACGACGATCTCGCGCAGCCCGCTGCGTCGTCCTGGTGGTCGCGCCTGCTCACCGACACCGCCCGCATCTTCGGCGCGCTTGTCGGCGCGCATGGGCTGTTCAGCCACTACCCCGTTCTGATCGTGGGCGTGCTGGGCGTGGGCGCGATCATGCACCGCCACTGGCCGACCGCGACAAAGGTGCTCGCCGGCGCCACCGTCGCCGGCGCGTCGCTCGTGGTCATCACCTTCGCCACCGCCACCCCCGCCCGCACCGGCTCGATGTTCGCCGCCCGCTGGTTCGTCGTTTTCCTTCCGATGCTCCTGTTCTGGTCCGGCGCGTGGGTGCGGCGAAAGCACCACCCCGCCGCCTGGGCCGGCGCCGCCGCCCTGCTGCTGTTCAGCATCGCCGTGTCGCTGCTCGGCGCGACCAACCCCTTCCCCCGCGAAGGCTACGACCGCTACACCGCCGCCGAAGCGCTGCAACAGTTGCTGCGCCCCACCGCGGCGGCGCGCGACGAAACCATGCTCGCCGGCGGGTGAGGCGCCCTCTGGTGGAAGCGAATGAGCGGCTTACACAAGCGTGGGGTCTTGGGCAGCGAGCCATGCGTCAACGTCCTGCCGGAATCGCTTCACTTCTTCCACGAGTTCGTCCGCTTCGGTGTCGCTGAGGAGGGGGACACCAACGTCTCGCGCAGCCGTTCAGCAATCAGCAATTCGCCGCCGAAGCCGTCGTGTTTCAAAACTGGGCACGGCACCGACACCGGCGCGCCGGCCGCGCGCGAAGCGCTCGTCCGCATCACGCTCGCGATGATCGAGCACGGGATCGAACAGCGGTTCATCAACCCCGCCGCTTGCGCCTTGTACTTTGTCGCGTCCACCGTCGACGAAGCGATCGAGCACATTCGCACGTACGACCCGCCTGTCCTGGCTGACAAATGGTTCGAGGAGGCCGTGCCCTCCGGCGTAGAATTAAACTACTGGAAGAAGATCCACTGCGGAGACGCAGACAGCGCAGAGGAAATCAACAACACGTCGCCTCGGTTTTTAATTTCTTCCTCTGCGCCCTCCGCGCCTCTGCGGTGAACAGCTATTCTCTACGGTGAACAGATGTTGTTTTCGCAACTGGTCGAGCGGATGACCCGCCGTGACCTGTCGTTGACGATCGCCCTCTGCGCGTCTTTGCTGGCGCACGGCGTGCTCGCGCTCGTCACCTTCGAGGGCGCGGCGCGGCAGCTGGCGACAATCCGGCTGCCCGGATACCCGCGGCCGTCGAACGACGTCATCGCCGCCGCTGCGCCCGATGCGGTGCGACTGGGGGGCGTGACAAACGACGGGCTGGCGCCGAACGAGTCGCCGGGCGAGGAGAACATCCGCGCCACCGACGCGCCCGTCGACCAGGCGCTGCTCAGCCGCGACCCGCGCGGCCCCGGGCGCATCGGCGGCCTTCCGTCGGACTCGCTCCTGCCGCAGATGTCCGGGCCGACGGTCGACGGCTCGCCGCTCCATGTTGTCGTTCGCAGCGCCCTCGCGCCGGTGCTCCCCATCATGACGGATGCGCCCCAGCCGTTCGGCGCCGGGCCCGACGCCGGCGCGGCGATCATCGTCCCCCGGCCGCGCCCACCGCAGCCCGGGGCAATGCCCGAACCCGCGCACGCCCAAAGCCCCAAGCCCGCCGCCGACCCGGCGATGATGAGCGACTCGGAGTCCGATGCGTTCTCGACGCTGGGCGGGATCGACTTCCGCGACGGGCGCATCGAGTCGCGCCTCGGGCGCGCGTTCAAATCCGTCCGCCCGCGGCTGAGCCTTCCCGCGCAGATCGAGATGATGTCGCTGGCCGAAAAGCGCATCGTGTTGAAGATCGCCATCGACGCGACGGGCAAGGTGCAATCCGTCGACGTCCTCCGCTCGACCGGCAGCAATCTGATCGACCAGCCGGTCAAGCTCGCGATGTACGAGTGGTGGTTTGAACCCCCAAAAGGCGCCGATGGGCAGGGGATGGCGGAGACAATCGTGCTGCCCATTCGCTGGCACTGAGGCCCGCTGCGCGGGACGTCCGAGATGTCAAAACCAGAATGACGAATGAATGACGACTGACCAAACTCGAAGCAGCGATTGCTCCGTCATTCGGACTTCGTCATTTGTTCGTCATTGTCGTGGTGGTTCAACCCTCTTTTGGGCTTCCGCCGTACAATCTGAGACTCATGCGTCTGGCTGAACTGTTTCATTCGATACAAGGCGAAGGCAAGCTCGTTGGCGTGCCGTCGGTGTTTGTGCGCGCCAGCGGGTGCAACCTGCGCTGCACCTGGTGCGACACGCCGCAGGCGAGTTGGGAGCCGGAGGGGCCTGACGTCGCGGTCGATGAGATCGTGCGGCAGGTGGAAGCATGGGGCGCGAAGCACGTCGTCCTGACGGGCGGCGAGCCGATGATCATGCCGGACATCATCGACCTCGCGCAAGCGCTGAAAGACCGCGGGCGCCACATCACGATCGAGACGGCGGCGACGGTGTACAAGGCGCTGCCGCTGGACCTGGCGAGTTTGTCGCCGAAGCTGTCGAACTCCACGCCGTGGGACCGCGAGCGTGGAAAGTTCGCCGGCGCGCACGAGCGCCGGCGGATCAACGTGCCGGTCATTCAGCAGTTCATCGATTCATCGCCGGACTTTCAGTTGAAGTTCGTCGTCAGCGGTGAGCGGGATTTGACGGAGATCCAGTCGCTGCTCGACCGGTTGCGACACTGGCAGCCGAGCGACGTGCTGCTCATGCCCGAGGGGACCGACGCGAGCACGCTTGATGGGCGGGCCCAATGGATGGGCGAGATCTGCAAGCGCACGGGGTTCCGCTTCTGCCCGCGGCTGCACGTGTACCTTTACGGCCATGCGCGGGGGACGTAGTGCGGCATGTGTCTTGCATGATCGTTTCACGAAACGTGCAGCTCCTCCTGCGCGTACGACGGTCCGATAAGGTTTGCTGTTTCAAGAGGTTATCGGACGCTAAAGCAATTCGGCAGAGAGACTCCGCAATTACATTTGACATGTTTTGGAAGATTGTGCATACTTCTGGCGTCTTTTGACCGAGGTCTCATGGTCGCCGAAGGATCGCGAACGCTGAAACGGAATGAAGTCGAGGCGCTGGTCCGCGAGGTGCTGACCGCGCGGTTGCGCGGGGAGCAGCCCCCCCCCAGCCGCGAGCGCCACGCCGTCGCGCCGCGCACGCCCGGGGGGGTCGGCGGGGCGCCCAATCCGCTGGTCGTGAACGTCAGCGCCCGGCACATGCACGTGACGCCGGCCGACCTGGAAGTGCTCTTCGGCCCGGGCGCGAAGCTGACAAAACTGAAAGACCTCTACCAGCAAGGCGAGTTCGCCTCCGAGCAGCTCGTCACCATCGTCGGCCCGCGGCAGCGCATCATCCCCAACGTCCGCATCCTCGGCCCCACGCGCGATTACACGCAGGTGGAGCTGAGCTACACCGACGGCGTGTACCTCGGCATCGACCTCCCCCTGCGCATCAGCGGAAACCACGAGGGCACGCCCGGCTGCACCATCCTCGGCCCCAAGGGCGCCGTGAATTTGAGCCGGGGCGTCATCCGCGCCGAACGTCACGTGCATATGTCCAACGACGACATGGGTTATTACGGCGTGCGCGACGGCGACTATCTGAAACTGAAAATCGACGGCCCGTGCGGGCTGCTCTTCGATCGCGTCCGTGTCCGCTTCCATCCCAAGGTCGTCCTCGAGGTGCACATCGACACCGATGAGGGCAACGCATGTGATCTGGAGTCGGCGACGCATATGGAACTGATCAAGTAGTCACTTGTCATGGTCACTTGTCATTGGTCATTGGTCAAGGACCAGAAACACGCGGCGAGTTTTCTCCCTGACCAGTGACCAGTGACCAATGACTAATGACTGGCGAGACAACCGAAAGGACACACACATGGCACAAGAAGCTTTAGGCCTGCTCGAATGCAAAGGCCTCGTCGCCCTGATGGAGGGGTGCGATGCGATGCTGAAGGCGGCGAACGTGGAAATGATGGGGTGGGACAAGGCCGGCAGCGGCATGGTCACGGCGTTCGTGCGCGGGGACGTGGCGGCGGTGAAGGCGGCGGTCGACGCCGGCGCCGAAGCCGCCGGGCGCGTGGGCACGGTCATCAGCGTGCACGTCATCGCGCGCCCGCACGACGACCTGGGTGGGATGATGCCCAAGCGCAAGACCGCCGCGGCATCGACGACGGTTTCCGATCGCGGCATCGCGGCTGGCGCACGAAAGTAAGAATGAAACCGCGGATGAACGCGAAAGTAAGAATGAACCGCGGATGAACGCGGATAAGAAGAAGTTTTCTGAATTTTATCTGCGTTTATCTGCGTTCATCCGCGGTTAATCAGAATTGGAGTTTGCAATGGCAGAGAATTCCGGCAACGGCTCGTACGGCAGCGCTTTGGGCATGATCGAGACCAAGGGGTGGGTCGCGCTGGTCGAGGCGACCGACGCGATGACCAAGGCGGCCAACGTCGAGATCGTCAAGACGATCCAGATCGGCGGCGCGTTCGTGACCACGATCGTCCGCGGGGACGTCGGCAGCGTAAAGGCCGCGGTGGACGCCGGCGCCGAAGCGGCCGGGCGCGTGGGCGAGCTGATCGCGTCGCACGTGATCGCCCGTCCGCATCCCGATTTGCTCGCGGGATACGGCGCGTAGTTTTCGGCTTTCGGGTTTCGGATTTTCGGGCTTCCGCGCAGCGGCCATGCTCATCCTCGTCGCCAACCTCGGTTCAACCTCCTTCAAGTTCAAGCTCCTGGACATGGGCAGGGACGGGGAGGAGATTGCGCGCGGGGGGTATGAGCGGATCGGGCAGAAGGATTCGCCTTATGCGGATCACGCCGCGGTGATCGACGAGATCCTCAAGCAGCTCGATCGCAAGCCCGACGCGATCGGATTCAAGGCCGTGCACGGCGGGCCGATCTCTGGGGCGGTGCGGGTGACGGATGAGGTGATTGCGATTCAGGAGCAGTTCGCCGACGTCGCTCCCGCGCACAACCCCCCGTACGTCGCGGCCATGCGGGCGTTCGCGGACAAGCTGCCGGGCACGCCGCAGGTCGCGGCGTTTGAGACGGCGTTTCACCAGACGATCCCGCTGAGCCGCCAGGCGTACGCGGTGCCGCATGAGTGGATCACGAAGCACGGCATCCGCCGATACGGGTTCCATGGCGCGAGCCACCGCTACATCGCGACGCGCGTGGCGGAGCTGGTCGGCCGCGACAAGGCGCGTCGCGTGATCTCCTGTCACCTGGGCGGGTCGTCGAGCATCACCGCGATCGAGAACGGCAAGAGCGTCGCGACGAGCATGGGGCTGACCCCGCAGACGGGATTGCCGCAAAACAACCGCGTCGGCGACTTCGACACGTTCGCGCTCCTGAAGCTGCTCAAGCTCGGCCTGAGCGTCGACGACGTGCTGAAAAAGCTGGGCAAGGAATCCGGGCTGCTCGGACTCTCCGGCGTGTCGAACGACATGCGCGACATCGAGAAGGCAGCGGCCGGCGGCAACGAGCAGGCGCGGCTGGCGCTCGATGCCTACGTCGAAAGCGCCCGCGGATACGTCGGCCAATGCCTCGTCGCCCTGGGCGGGTGCGACGTGCTCGCCTTCACCGGCGGCATCGGTGAAAACGGCGCCGCGATCCGGGAAGCGATCTGCCGGAACCTCGAATGGGCAGGCATCGCACTCGACCCGGCGAAAAACCAGGTCCGCGGCAAGGAAGAGAAGATCAGCGGCGTGGAATCCAACGCGGAGATCTGGATCATCCCGACGAACGAAGAACTCATCGTCGCAAGGCAGACGGCAGCGGTGTTGAGGGCGAATTAATGGAAGAAGTCATTGGTCACTGGTCACTCGTCACTTGTCAAAGACAAAGGAGACGGCGGCCTTTTTCCTGACCAGTGACGAGTGACAAGTGA
>JBBSLV010000179.1:0-7880 GCA_038233535.1 Tepidisphaerales bacterium
CATGGGCCGCATGAGCGCGTACACCGGCAAGCTCGTGACGTGGGACCAGGCGATGAACTCCAGGCTCGACATCGTCCCCACGACCTTCGCCATGGGCCCCCTGCCCGTCCCGCCGGTGGCGATTCCGGGGAAAGAGCAGTTGGTTTAGTCACTATTTCAAAAGAAATCCATTGAGCCGCGGATGAACGCGGATGAACGCAGATCAAATCAAGTTGCGGCCGTTCGATTTTCTCTTGTCCCCGTTTATCCGCATTCATCTGCGGCTCCCCATGAGCCACGCGCTTGGCCTCGTCTGTTCTCCCGGTGGTTGAAGAAGGTTAGAATTAAAGCGATTGCCGTCGGGTGATTCGACGTTCGAAATCTGGAGTGCTTTATGAACAGCAATGAAATCTCGCGACGCAACCTGATGGTTTCGGCGGCGGGGAGCGCGGCGGCGCTGACGCTTGGGGGCAACGTGCTGGCACAGGACGCGGCCAAGGATCCGGGCGCGGGCGCGGGCGCGAGCGGCGACGCCGTCCGCAACGGCCGGCTTCAGCAGGCGGTCTGTAAGTGGTGCTTCCCGAACATGTCGGTCGAGGAGCTCGCGCAGCTGTGCAACAAGATCGGCCTCAAGGGCATCGATCTCGTCGGCGCCGATACGTTCGCGACGCTGAAGAAATACGACCTCGTCGGCACGATGACGCCATCGCACGGGATCGAGAAGGGACTGAACCGCAAGGAGAACTGGGAGGAATGCCTCGGCTCGATCCGCGCTGCGATTGACGCGACGGCGGAGGCGGGCTTCCCCAACGTCATCTGCTTCTCCGGCAACCGCGCCGGGATGCCGGACGACGAGGGACTGAAGAACTGCGCCCAAGCCCTGAAGCAGATTGTCGGCCATGCGGAAGAGAAGAAAGTGACGATCTGCATGGAGCTGCTCAACAGCAAGCAGCACAAGGACTACATGGCCGACCACACGGCTTGGGGTGTGGAGTTGTGCAAGGCGGTGGGATCCGAACGGTTCAAACTGCTGTACGACATCTACCACATGCAGGTGATGGAAGGCGACATCATCGACACGATCCGCAAGAACCACCAGTATCTCGGCCACTATCACACGGCCGGCGTGCCGGGTCGTCACGAGCTGGATGAAAACCAGGAGCTGCAATACCCCGCCATCATGCGCGCCATCGCGGAGACGGGGTTCAAGGGGTACGTGGCGCAGGAGTTCATCCCCGCCGGCCCGGACCCCGCGGAATCACTGGCCGAGGCGGCGCGGGTCTGCACGGTGTGAATGAGTCAGGCTTGGTGCGTGCGTCGAACCCGGCCGCTGAAGCGGCCTCGCCAAATGAGGCGCGCGATCCGATTGCGCCGATCGGCTTGAGGTTCTGACGAACAATCCAGTCGGCGGGTTTTAGTGAGACGCGCCGGCTTGCCAGATCGATGTTGGGGTCGATCAACTGCTTCAGCGGCCGACCGTTGAGCGACATTTGCACGTCGGCATACACCCGCGGCCGCGCTGCCGCGTCGAATGCGCGTTGGTAGTGTTCTGCGACGTGGTGCGCGAACTGCACGAGCATGTCGGGCCGGGTGGCCATCACGTGCTGCTGCCGGCCGGTGAGGAATTGATCGAGGTCCACGCGCCGCCGCTCCCCCGTCGCGGGATTCACCACGTCGATGCGCACGCGCAACCGGCGGTCGTCGAGCTTCATCCGCCAGGCGAAGTTGTGGCCCTCGTTCGTCCAGCTCACGCTGCCGGGGTAGAGCCAGTGGCGCAGGGGGACGAGGAGTTGAACAATCGCGTACACCGCCAGCGCCGCGACGACCCCGCGGCGCACGGGAAAGTGGGCCGGCGCGTCCGTCGCATGTCTCACACGCGTCAGGTTTGACTCGCCCGCCTCACTTGGCGAGGCCGCTTCAGCGGCCGGGTCCGACCGCGTGATCCCCCTCACTTTCCTCCACACCCGTCGCGGCCAATCCGGTTCGAGGAACAACGTCGTCGCCGCGATTCCGAGCCACGGGAACACGCCGATGTGAAAGAGGTAGGCGTTGGACAGGTGGAACCCCACCGCCGCGCACACCGCGATCGGCCGGGTGCGGCGCCACAGCAGCAGCGGGACGATCAGCAGGTCGAAGAGCAGCCCGCCGAAGCTGAAGAGGTATGGCGCCCAGTCGCTCATGAGGACGGGGCTGAAGATCGATTCTTCGCCGCGCGCGCGGAGCCAGGTTCGCATCGGCTCCCCGCGCATCCAGTCGCCGCTCATGCGGGCGATGCCGCTGAAGACGTAGACGAGGGCCATCTGGAAGCGGAGGAGGAGCAGCGTCCATGCCGGCGCGACGTCGCTTCGGATCGCCGGCCAAAGCCGCGTGTCGACGGACGCCGCCCGGTTCAGCGGGAGGAAGACGAGGAGAAAGCTCAACAAAGCCATGAGGTACATGTGGTTCAGGTACCGGGCCTGATCGAGCAGGAACATGTGCGTGACGAGCAGGCACAGAACGAGCGCACTCAGCCGATAGCAGCAGCCGATCGCCACGCCGATCGCGGCCAGCGCCCAGACCCAGAAGTGGTAAATCATCCCGTCGCCGGGCCAGGGGTGGACCCACGCGAAGCCGTGATATTTGAAGAGGATCTGCGGCTCGATGTAGAACTGCCGCGCCCAGGAGATGCCATTGGGAATGCGCGGGACGAGGTAGCGGATCGCCTCCCACGTCATGATCCCCCCGAACGCGATGCGGAACACGACAAGCGACGCGATGTCGATCGGCTGGAACAGCCGACCAATCAGCGACGAGGTTCGAGGCGGTTTCGTGGCGGGCATGCGTTGTCGCGCAATCGGCAGTCTCCCGTGCGCGGCACGAGCAAGGTCGGACACATCCGTGTTATGAACCACACTTTCCGGATCAAATCACATAGCGGAAGCCGCGTGGAGCCGATCACATTACTTCTCATTTGCCGGCGCAGCGGGCTTTTTCGCGCCGGCGGCGGATCGGGCGGCCGGTGCGGGGGTTTCCTTCAGCTCGCGCACCCAGATGTTGCGGAAGCGCACGGGATGGCCGTGGTCCTGAAGCTTCAGCGGGCCTTTCTCCGGGTGGGTTTTCGGGTACGAAGTCAGCAGCTTGTGCTTCGTCGGGCCGAGCAGTTCGGTGTTGTCCTGAACGACGACGCCGTTGAGCAGCACGGTCATCCGCGCGGGCTTGACGACCCTCTCGCCCTCGTAGCGCGGGGCGCGGAAGATCACGTCGTACGTCTGCCACTGACCCGGCGGCCGCGCCGCGTTCACCAGCGGCGGATATTGGCCGTACATGCTGCCGACCATGCCGTCGGCATAGGTCTCGGCGTTGTGGTTGTCCAGTATCTGAAGCTCGTACATCCCCATGAAGAACACGCCGCTGTTCCCGCGGTTCTGGCTCTTGCCGGTGATGTCGGCCGGGTGCCAGAACTCCATGTGCAGTTGCACGTCGCGAAACTCGTCGGTCGTCACGAGGTTGCCCTTCCCGAACGCGACGACCAGTTCGCCGTCCTCGATTGTCCACTCCGCCGGCCCCTCGGGCTTGCCCGCCTTGATATCCTCTTCGGTACGGCCGGCCTTCCACTTCGAAAGGTCCGTCCCATCGAAGAGCACGATCGCGTCTGAAGGCGGCTGCCCGGGCGCATCGTTCGTGCTCGCGGCACCCGGCGTGACGACCGGCGGCTGGGGGCGCTTCATGTCATGGACTTCGTACCCCTCCTTCGCGGCTTCCTCCGCGCCGCAGGCAAGCGACGCGCACGCAGCAACCATCACCGCGCATGTGGCAAGCGACCGAACTCCGAAAAACGTTTTCATCATGTAGCGTCCCTTCTTTTCTGTTGATCTGGACATTGTAGCGACACGGGCGGCGCCGGGGCAGCCCCGGCGCGGCGAAGATCGACTCACCCGCCTTTTCCGTGCTCCGGCGTCGGAGATCCCTTGAAGCACATCAGGATGACGAAGGTGCGGCATCGCCGCGTGCGCCGCTGTTCACTCCCGCGACGCCCCAAGCGTGAGGTTGACGTCCCGGCGCCGGCCGTCGCGCACCACCTGGAGCATGATCGTCTGGCCGGGCTTGTGGCGTTCGAGCACTGCAAAAAGCTCGTCGACCTTGCGGACCGGCTTTCCCGCCGCCTGTTGGATGATGTCGCCGAGGACGATTCCCCCGTTGGGCGATTCGGTGACGCCGCGGAGACCGGCCTCTTCGGCGGGCGAGTCGGGCTCGACGCTGACGACCAGCACGCCCTGCACGCCGCGCTGAGCGGCCACGGCCTCGCTCATCGCGTCGCTCACCTGCGCGCCCAGGTACGGCCGCGAGACTTTCCCCTCCGCCAGCAACTGCGGGATGATCCGATTGACCGTGTCGACGGGAACGGCGAACCCGATGCCGCTCGACGTGCCGCTGGGGCTGTAGATCGCCGTGTTCACGCCGACCAGCCGGCCGGCGCTATCAAGCAGCGGCCCGCCCGAATTGCCGGGGTTGATGGCGGCGTCGGTCTGCACGACGTCTTCGATCGCCCGGCCCGACACGCTCTGGATCGTCCGCCCCAGCGCCGAAACCACGCCGGTCGTCAGCGTCTGATCGAGGCCGAACGGATTGCCGATCGCAAACACCTTCTGCCCGACCTGGAGGTCGCCGCTCGTGCCGATGGGGATCGGGCGAAGCTTGCTGCGCGGCGCGTTGATCTTCAGCAGCGCCAGGTCGTATCCGGGCGCGGCGCCGACGAGCGTCGCCGGGTACGTCTCGTGGTTCGAGAGCGTCACATCGGCGCCCGTTGCCCCCTGGATCACGTGGAAGTTCGTCACGACGTGGCCGGCGTCGTCCCAGAGAAAGCCCGAGCCGGTGCCGGCGGGCATGTCGAAAACGCTGCGGCTGCGGAAGTCGCGCGTGCGGCGGAGCGTGGTGATGTAAACGACGCTCGGGGTGGAAGCCTTGAACAGATCGATCGTCGCCGTCTCGTCCTGCGCGAGTTCCCCGCGCGCCGCCACGAGGCGCGGCTCGAGCGAGGCATAACCGCGGTCGAACCAGAACCGGTACACCGCGAAGCCGACGAGGACGCAAAGGATCGGAAACCCAAAGCGCAGCACGAGCGACTCCCGCCGCGACGGTGGTAGTGGCGGCCGAGGGGGAAGCCAGTTCGGATCGTCGTAATTGGGAATCGTCATGCACCCTTTTCCGCGCGAGCTGCGATTCTAGCGGCGCGTGGGTGCGGTGAAAGGGGACAAAATGCGGCGCATCAAAATGCAGCACGCGTGTGGCGGCATCGCTTGCGATGGGTTTCCGATCACGCGGCGAGCCGGTGGTCGTAATGCCGGCGCCATAAGACCGCGTAGCGCGCCACCCATGCGCGGGCGGTGTCGTCAAGGCTTTGTGAGCGACCGAGGCGCTGCAAGTGACGGTGGTAACGCGCGATCGCGCACACCTGGAGGTGATTTCCCATCGCTGCGTCTCCGAGACGGCGGTAGCGTGGAGCAAAAATTGAGCGCATGCGCGCTCACGCCGCCTTTCGGCGGAGCTGCGCGATGTACTTTTTGGCGCGCTTGGCGACGGGCGAAGCGGCCTTCTTTGGGTGCTTCTGTTCGAGCAGGGCGAGGTGACCGATGACCGACTGCAACAACAGGCTGCGGCTCATATGATGCTCCCTTCGACGTGAACAACCGACGGGCGACAACGTCGTCGCCTTTGTATCTATCGGCCTACTGCGGGAGGAAACTTGAGTCCGATAACTTGGGAATGGGCGAGGGATCAGGGGCAGGTTAGGAAGCTATCTCAAGAAACTCTTTTGCGACCGATGGGGCGCCGATGCACACCGATAACAAAATGTATTCCATCGGTGTTTCATCGGCGCCCCATCGGTGGCAAGCTCTTTTTGAATTCCTAAGCAGCTCAGATGCCATTCTTGCCCCTGCCTCAATGCATTTCGGCCTCCACCTTTCCAATGCCCGGCCGGTAGTAGTGGAAGTGGACGTTCGGATGATCCGCCAGCAGCGACATCGGCACCGATGCATCCGGCAGGCGCTTCGAGATCATCAGCGCCGTCAGCCGCTGGCCGAACGGGTTGTCGTGGTGGCCTGCGTGCCAGATGCTGACGCGATCGGCCCTCCACGTCTCGACGGGGCCGACGGTCGCGGCCTGCGTGGGGACGTTGGCGACATACCCCCCGCCGCTCGTTCGCGCGTTCTGGATGATGGTCATCGGGTGCAGCTCGGTGACGCGCGTGGCAAGCTTGCGGTACTCCGCCGGCGTGGGCGGCGCGTCCTTCCACTTTCCCTTTCGGCGCGGCGGATCGTTGAACGCCCAGTGCTTCACCTCGCCCTGCCCGCCCTGCATCACCACACAGCGGATGTCGTTGTAGCTGTCGCTGTACGCCTGCAAATCCGCGGTCGGAAAATGCAGGTGCGGCGCGGGCATGCGGAGCTTCTTATCGATGCGGTTGAAGCACATCTCCATGTCGGCCCTGGCGAACGACAGCGGGTGATTCATCGGTACGGGCCGGCCGTCCTCCACCCATTCGTCCATGCCCCAGAAGTGCGCGTCATGCAGTTTCAGCTCCAGCGCATTTACGATCCGCGCCACCAGCGGCAACTGCTCGGTCGGCCCGATCGGGCCGCAGATGCCCGCGGGATTGTCCGGCGTCGACTGCCGCCAGGCTTCGACGTACTCCAGCGCCTCGGCGAGGTAGAATTCCTCGAGCGTTTCGTAGAAATGAACGCGAAACCCTTCGCGCGAGAGCTGGAGCAGATCCCGCTCGCGCAGCTTCGCCGCGTCGGCGAGCAGCTCGCCGTCGAGCGTCGTGTAATCCCACCACTCCGGCGCTACCTTGCTGATCGCACGAGCCATCTGTTTCTCCTACAGCAGCGTCTTCAACAAATCGTCCTGCGGATACGGATGCCCGCGGTGCTGCACGAACGCCTCGGCCGACGCGCTTCCGATGCGCTTGCCGCGTTCGGCGCCGTGGCGCTTCATCGACTCGATGTACTCGTCCATGCCGTGATGCAACCGCAGCCACTCGCGCTGGCTGGCGTGGGCGGCGAGCATTTCGGTCTTGCGCTCAAGCTGCGGTGAGACGTCGATCACCGTCGTCGGTTCGACCGGATTCCCCAGCGGGTCGATCATCCCGATCGGGTCGCAGTAATACAGGTGCGGCACGCCGGAGCCGGGCAACAGCGGGTGAAGCGAGACGTTGGGCGCGCCGTACATGAAACTTGCCTGGCGCGCGAGCAGCGACACCATCTCGTGGTCCATCATGTAGTCCTTGGCCGCGTGCGTGAACACCAGCGACGGCGCAACCCGGCGGAATAGATCAATCGCCTTCTGCAACGTCGGCTTGTCGTACACCACCATCCCGTCGCGCTCGTCCAGGCAGTGGTACGTGGCGCCGATCCTGGCCGCCGACGCGAGGTTCTCGCGCGTGCGGATCGAGCTGATCTCCCACCGATCGTGGTTCATGGTTCCGCAGTCGCCCGGCGTGGCGGTGGCGATGTGGAGTTCCCACCCGGCGTCGGCCAACCGGATCATCGTGCCGGCGCAGAGAAACTCCGCGTCGTCAGGATGGGCGAGAAAACTCAGTGCAACGCGTCGTTTGGTCATCAATTGTTCTGCCCTCAAGCCTGCCATGACATTCCGTTCGCTCTACGCCTCCCCTACCCGCTCAACCACTCGTCCCGTCCCTGTTCGACGAACGCGTCATCGTTCAGGTGCGGGTAAGCGGTATAGACCCGGTCGATTTCGTCCTTCTGCCCGGGACTGAGACCTTCATCAGGATTAAGGCACCAGATGCCTTCGAGCAGCCCCTGCCGCCGAAGCACCTCGTGCAGCCCGGCGATGCAGCCGGCGAATTGATTGGCGGCGTCGAAGAAGGCGGCGTTGCTGTCGGTCACCTCGATGCTCCG
>JBBSLV010000180.1:0-7842 GCA_038233535.1 Tepidisphaerales bacterium
ACCGTCCACCCGGTGCGCGCGTCGCGGAACAGAATGGCCCAGAGGATCGTGGCGACCGTGAACCGCCACGCCAGCAGAAACAACGGCCCGACGTAAGCGCCGTTGGGCAGCCCCATGGCGGCGTTGACCGCTTCCCCGCCCATCTTCGCCCACGTGAACCCGAACCCCCAGAACAACGTGCCCGCCACGAGCGCAAACGTTGCCGTGCGACTGGTGGAATTCGCGATGGAAACATGCTCCGCCACGTGCGGCGGGAGAATAACGGCAAGGGCGTGGGGAAAGAAGGTTCACCACGGAGACCACGGAGTTCACGGAGAAAAGCACTGAAAAATTCGACTTTGTATTTTTTTGTATTTCGCCGTGAACTCCGTGAACTCCGTGGTGAACCTTTCTCCGGCAATCCCTATGATGCGCGCAATGACCGACGCTTACCGCCAGATGATCGACATCTTGTCGCGCTGCAAGCGCGTGCTCGTCACCACGCACGTCCGCCCTGACGGCGACGCCCTGGGCTCGACGGCCGCGATGGTGCTGGGGTTAAAGAAAAAGGGCATCGACGCCGAGGTGCTGCTGCTCAGCCACCTCCCGCGGAAATACGCATTCATCTACGAGGAGAATCAGATACCCTTCATCGACGTCGAGAACGGTTGGCCGGATGACGATTCAGGCGAGGGTTCAGGGTTCGGGGATCAGGGTTCAGGAAAAGTGGAGAAAAAAACCGGGACGGGGGCGGTTTCTTCTTCCCCGAACCCTCAACCTCGAACCGTGCCCCCTTTCCTCGACCGCTACGACGCGCTGCTGGTGATCGATACGGGCACCTGGTCACAGTTGCCGGGATTGGAGCAGCGCGTCGCAAGCTTCACCAAGCCGAAACTGGTAATCGATCACCACCTCACGCAGCAGGACTGGGCCGATCAGAAGATCGTGGTCACCGAAGCCGCCGCGGCGGGGGAGATCGTTTTTGAACTCATCGAGCAATGGGACGTCGAGATCGACAAGCCGATCGCCACCGCCCTGTTCCTCGCCATCTGCACCGACACCGGGTGGTTCCAATTCTCCAACACCCGCCCGTTCACGATGCACCTCGCGGCCGAGCTGATGGAGGCGGGCGTCGATACCGACCGAATGTACCAACTGCTGTATCAGAACGAACGGGCCGAGCGCATCGCGTTGCAGGCCCGCGCGGTGCAGTCGCTGGAGCTGCTCGCCGGCGGGAAGCTGGCCGTCATGAGCATAACGAGGGACGACTTCGCGCAGACAAAAGCCGGCGTTCCCGACACCGAGAGCCTCATCAACATTCCGCTCCAGATTCGCACCGTGGAAGCGTCGCTGCTGTTTACCGAGCCGCTCGACGACGGCCCCGTCCGCGTCAGCCTGAGAAGCAAGGGGGGCGTCGACGTCGCCAAATTCGCCGAGCAGTTCGGCGGGGGGGGACACGCAAGGGCGGCGGGATTGAAGGTCAACGGGCGTTTCCACGACGCCCGCCGGCGCGTGGTCGAGGCGATGACACAACGGTTGGCAATGGGACCGCCCGATCGAACGGTTCATTCCGGCGGGAACGGCGCGAACAACTCTTCTGCCTGACGGATCTCACGAATCCACACGAATGAAAACCGATGCCGATCACCTCTTTCCCATTCGTGCCCATTCGTGAGATTCGTGGGCAGACCTGATTTTCGACGGGCACCCGCCAAAACAGCCGCGCACCCGCGTCGCGGTGTCGCGATTCGGGCGAAACGGTTCTTTGACGGGGGCGTCGGCGTTTCAGTATAATTTCCAGCCCTTCGAGCACCCGTGTGGAGATCTTTATAGATGGCAAGAGTCGAACTCGAAAAAGTCTCCAAGATCTATCCCGGCGGCGTGCGCGCCGTCAATGCCATCGACCTTCAAATCAAAGATCAGGAATTCATCGTGCTCGTCGGGCCTTCGGGCTGCGGCAAATCGACCACGCTGCGCATGGTGGCGGGGCTGGAGGAGATCTCCGACGGGGAAATTCGCATCGGTGATCGGGTGGTGAACGACGTTCCGCCGAAGAATCGCGACATCGCGATGGTGTTTCAGAACTACGCCCTGTACCCGCACATGACGGTGTACCGGAACATGGCGTTCGGGCTGAAGCTGCGGAAGATGCCCAAGGCGCAGATCCACCAGCGCGTGATGGAGGCGGCCAAAATCCTCGATATCGAGCATTTGCTGGAGCGCAAGCCCAAGGCGCTGTCCGGCGGGCAGCGGCAGCGCGTGGCGGTGGGGCGGGCGATCGTCCGCGAGCCGGCGGCGTTTCTGTTTGACGAGCCGCTCTCGAACCTCGACGCGAAACTGCGCGTCACGACGCGCGCGGAGCTCAAACGGTTGCACCAGCGGCTGAAGACCACCACGATCTACGTCACCCACGACCAGGAAGAGGCGATGACCCTCGGGGATCGCATCGTGGTCATGAAAGACGGGATCATCCACCAGAACGACACCCCGCTGCGAACCTACAGCTATCCCGTGAACCGCTTCGTCGCCGGGTTCATCGGCATGCCCCCGATGAATTTTTTCGAGGGGGCGATCAAAGTGGTGGACGGCCGGCTGATGTTTGAAGAGGGCAAGCTGGAAAATGCCCGGGTGGCGGGGGGCGAGGGCCGCGGCGCGGGCAAAGCGCCCGGTTCCGGCAAGGATCTGACGGCCCAGGACGAGCCGCTGGTCATGGTGGGCGAGCTGACCCTCCCCGGCGGGGGGTTCACCCTGCCCGTGCCGGCCCATCTGCGCGACCGGCTGGCCGGCGCCGTCGGCAAGCACGTGGTGCTGGGGATTCGTCCCGAGCATGTGCATATGCAGCCCACTGGCGATGAAGGCGATTGTTGCCCGATCACGGTGCATTTGAACGTGGTCGAGCCACTGGGAAACAGCATGGACGTGTACATGAACACGACGCTGCACGATCACGTCGTCGGTCGTGTTGAAGCGACGCAGGGATTGGCGATGGACACGAGTGCGATGGTGTATGTCGACACGCGGAAGGTCCATTTCTTCGAACCCGGAGAAACCGGGATGAACCTGAGCCTCGCGGGCAAAGGCGAAGCCGCGCATGCCGCGTAAACCCGGCGGCTCGCCGAGAGAGACGCTGCGTGACCTCCAACCCACCGCCGCCGTCGGGACAAACGTAACCAATACCCGGGCCTCCCGCGCCTGAGGCGCCGGCTCGACCTTGTTGTCACGCTCCTCAAGCTCGACACGATCGCGGCGGCGGACGGAATGACGCGTCGTTGTCGCTGGCGATGGTCGCGGGGCGCGACTACCCTGCCTGAACGTGCTTACTCAAAATCGTAGATCAAGTTCAACGTCCACTTTCAGGAAGATGGGCCAAGTCCTCGGGCGCCGGCGATTCGGGAACGAAAATCGCGAGGGGAACGGGCACGCGCTCGACGAACAGCCGTTGCGGGCCGAGCTGTTGAGCGTCAGCCAGCTCGAGCACCATGCCCGATCCCTGGCCGGTCGGCACGTGGTGGAATCGGGGATGGGCGGGCCGGACCGGCTTCTTCCCCGGCTGGCGGCCAACGAGGTCGTGCTCCGCGACGCTTACGAGGTGGTCACCGACGCGGTGAAGCGCGGGCGACGCATCACCCCGGCGGCCGAGTGGTTTCTCGATAATTACCATCTCATCGAGGAGCAGATTCGCATGGCGCGGCGGCACCTGCCGCGCGGATACAGCCGCGATTTGCCCCGGCTGGCCGATCCCGCCTCGGCCGGCTACCCGCGCGTCTACGACATCGCGCTGGAGGTGATCTCCCACGCCGACGGGCGCGTCGACGGGGAAAGCCTGCGCGCGTTTGTGGCGTCATACCAGTCGGTCAAGCCGTTTCGGCTGGGCGAGCTGTGGGCCATTCCGATCATGCTGCGGCTGGCGCTGATCGAGAACCTGCGCCGCGTGGCCGTGCGCATCGTGCTGGGGCGGCGCGATCGCGAGCGGGCGGCGCATTGGATCGAGCGGATGCACGAGGTGGCGGCGAAGAACCCGGCGCAGGTGGTGCTGGTCCTGGCCGACCTGGTGAAGGAGAACCCTCCGCTGACGAACGCATTCGTCGCGGAGTTCGCCACCCGGTTGCACGGGCAGGGGCCGGCGCTGGTGTTCGCCATGACGTGGCTGGAGCAGCGGTTGGCCGAGCAGGGGCTGACGATCGAGCAGGTGTTCCAGCAGACGAGCCAGAGCCAGGCGGCCGACCAGGTGTCGATCGGGAACAGCATCGGCAGCCTGCGCTTCCTCGGCGCGACGGAATGGCGCGACTTCGTCGAATCGATGAGCGTCGTGGAGCGCACGCTTCGCGCCGATCCCGCCGGCGTGTATGCCGGGATGGACTTCGCCACGCGCGACCGCTACCGCCACGCGGTCGAGGACATCGCCAAGCGCGCCCCGCTCTCGGAAGACCAGGTGGCCCACGCGGCCGTCGACCTTGCGCGGGCCCCGGCAGGCCCGCGCGGCAGCCGCACGGGGCATGTGGGCTATTACCTCGTCGACAAGGGGCGACAAGCGCTTGAACGGTCCGTGCGGATGCGGCCGCCGACGTCGATGCGCCTGCGCCGGCTCGCCGGCACGTTTCCGTTCGCGACGTACGTCGCGGGGATCGTGGCGGTGTCGGTCGCGCTTGCCGGGTGGATTGTTTTGGCGCAGGACGGGCTTGGGACGTGGGGGCGGGTCGCGGTGGGGATGCTGCTCGCCGTCTGCGCCAGCCAATTGTCGGTCGCGCTGGTGCAGTGGGCGGCGACGCTGCTCGTCCGCCCGCGCGTGCTGCCGCGCATGGATTTGTCCGACGGCATCACGGCCGAGAATCGCACCGTGGTGGCCGTGCCGACGCTGCTGACCGATGCGGGGGAGATTGACGACCTGATCGAAGCGCTGGAGGTGCGCTATCTCGCCAACCGCGACGAGAACCTCTCGTTCGCGCTGCTGAGCGACTTCCGCGATGGTCCGGAGCGGACGATGCCGGGCGACGAAGCGCTGCTGGCTCGCGCGCGGGCGGGCATCGAGCGGCTCAACGCGCAGTACGGCGGTGCGTCACAGGCGCGGGATATCGTTGACGGCGGAGATGACGGTGAAGTCGGCATTGACGACAGCGATGACGACAACAGCGATGCCGAAGCACACGGTTACGCCGCAACCAGCGGCAGGGGCGAGGGCGCGTTCTTCCTCTTCCACCGGTCGCGGCGATGGAACGCGCGCGAGGGGGTTTGGATGGGATGGGAGCGGAAGCGGGGCAAGCTCGAGGAGTTCAATGCCGCCGTCCGCGGGGAAACGGATGGGTTCGAACTGATCGTCGGTCCGGTCGAGCGATTGCGCGGCGTGAAGTACGTGATCACGCTTGACAGCGACACGCAGCTCCCGCGCGAGTCGGCCGGGCAGCTCGTCGGCACGATGGCGCACCCGCTGAACCGCCCGCACTACGACGCGGCGCTGGGCCGCGTCACGGAAGGCTACAGCATCCTCCAGCCGCGCGTGGGGATCAGCATGCCCAGCGCCGCGCGGTCGCGCTTCGCCCGCTGGTTCGCCGGCGAGCCGGGGATCGATCCGTACACGCGCGCAGTCTCCGATATTTATCAGGATCTATTCGACGAAGGATCGTTCATCGGCAAGGGGATCTACGACATCGACGTGCTTCAGCGCGCGATCGGGGGGCGGTTTCCCGAGAACCACATCCTCAGCCACGACCTGCTCGAAGGCGCGTACGGGCGGGCCGGGCTGGTGAGCGACGTCGTGCTTTTCGAGGACTTTCCATCGGCATACCCGGCCGACGTGAGCCGGCGCCACCGTTGGATCCGGGGGGACTGGCAGATCATCGGGTGGCTGCTGTCGCGCGTGCCCGGCGCGGGCGGGCGACGCGAGGTCAACACGATCGCGGCGCTGTCGCGGTGGAAGATCCTCGACAACGTCCGGCGGAGCGTGGTCCCGGTGGCGCTGCTCGCGCTGCTGCTGCTGGGCTGGTTCCTTCCCGGCGCGGCGCTGTTTTACACCGCGATCGTCCTCGCCATCGTGATCCTGCCGACCCTGCTGACGGCGGGGGCGGACCTGGCGCGGCGTCCGGCGGAGCTCCCGCGCCATTACCACGGCCGGGTCGTCGGGCGCGCGTTCGCCCGGCAACTGCTGCGCGATGCGTTCGCGCTGGCGTCGCTGCCGTACGACGCGTTCATCAGCCTCGACGCCATCGGGCGAACCGCGGCGCGCCTGCTCGTCACCCGGCGCAAGCTCCTCGAATGGCGAACGGCCAGCGACGCCCAGCGCGGCGCGCGAGCGAACGTCGGGGGGTTCTACGGTTCGATGTGGATCGGTCCGGCGCTGGCGGTCGTCGCGGGGGGCGCGCTGGCGCTGGTTCGTCGCGAGGCGCTGCCGGTGGCGGCGCCCGTGCTGGCGGTGTGGGTGCTTGCGCCGTGGGGTGCGTGGTGGATGAGCCGACCGATCCGTCCGCCGCGCCCGCGGTTGTCGGAAGAGGACGGCGTGTTCCTCCGCGTCGTGGCGCGGCGGACGTGGCGCTACTTCGAGACGTTCATCGGACCTGCCGAGAATTACCTTCCACCGGACAATTTCCAGGAGGATCCTCCGCAGGGCGCCGCACACCGCACGTCGCCGACGAACATCGGGTTGGCGCTGCTGTCGAACCTGGCGGCGCACGATTTCGGCTATCTTTCCGCCGGCGATTTCGTGGAGCGCACCGACCGCACACTCTCGTCGGTTGAGAAGCTCCAGCGCTACCGCGGGCACCTCTACAACTGGTATGACACGCGCACGCTTGAGCCGTTGCGTCCCACGTACGTGTCGACGGTCGACAGCGGCAATCTTGCCGGGCACCTGCTGACGCTCGCGGCGGGGCTGAAGCTGCTGCACGCCCAGCCGCTGATCGGGCGGGCGGTGTTTTGGGGATTGGCCGACACGTTGGAAGTCGTCTTCGAGGTCGCAAATGGACAGGCGAACGGTATCGGCGGGGCGGCGGTCCCGCTAGCGCCGCCGGCCGTGCGCGAACACGTCGCGCGGCTTCGCGAGGACCTCCGGCAAACGCCACCGCGCACGTTGGCCGGCGCGTACCTGTACCTGCGCCGCTTGACGGGCATGGCCGCGGAATTGGCGCATGCGGTGCACTCCGGTCCCGATGGGGAATTGCGGTGGTGGACCGGCGCGTTCGAGAATCAGCTCCGCCAGTCGCTGGGGGATTTGAGCCATCTGGCGCCGTGGGTCGAGCTGTCCCCGCCGACGGATTTGATGTGGAGCGACGCGAGCCCGGCCCAGGGGCAGCGCCTGACCGAGCTGCGCGATCTGCTGCGGCGGCTGGACGACGTGCCCACGCTCGCCGAGGCGGCGCGGCTGGAGCTGACGCTGCTCCCGGCGGTCGATGCGGTGCTGACGGGGGCGAACCCAGGCCCCGGCGACGATTGGCTCCGGCGGCTGCGCGCATCCATCGTGCAATCCGCCGAGCGGGCGGCGGCGCGACTGTCGACGCTTGAGAGCCTCGCCGCCCGCTGCACGGAGCTGGCGGACATCGACTACGAATTCCTCTACGACCGCCAGCGCCATCTGCTGGCGATCGGGTTCAACGTCGGGGAGCACAGGCTCGACGCGAGCTTTTACGACCTCCTCGCCTCCGAAGCGCGCCTCGCCAGCTTCGTCGCCATCGCGCAGGGGAAGCTCCCGCAGGACCACTGGTTCAGCCTCGGACGGTTGCTGACGACTTCCGGCGCTCGCACGGCGCTGCTCTCGTGGAGCGGCTCGATGTTCGAGTACCTCATGCCGCTGCTGGTCATGCCGACCTACGAGCGCACGCTGCTCGACGAGACGTATCGCGCCGTGATCCATCGCCAGATCCAGTACGGGCGGGA
>JBBSLV010000181.1:0-7814 GCA_038233535.1 Tepidisphaerales bacterium
ACTTGTTCAGATGCCGCAGATCGACCAGCGCTTTGCCGTCGACCATGCGCAGGACCCCTTTGTCGCAATGGGCGACGCAGACGTCGCAGCCGATGCAGTCGGGCGTGTCGATCGACAGCGTCACCTTCAGCAGCTCGCGGGTGCGCGGGTCCTGCTTGTTGAACCGGCCGACGGGGCTGGCGGTCTCGCGGGATTCCTGGACCTCGAACTCCGAATCGTAGCGATCGAACGTCGCCTGGCTCTTGATCTCGACGTGGCCCTGGCGGCGCATGCGGAAGACGGGCTGATCGCAGGATCCGCAGTGCTGGAGGGTCTCGAGCTTTTCCAGGTATTTGATGGATGTGCTGACGACGGTTGCGTGGCTCCAGGTCAGCGGGCTGACGGAGATCGGCTCGTTGGTGTAGGGGTTGACCTGCTCGGCGAGCACGCCGCTCTCCAGCGCGTGTTCCGCCGTCCACTCAAAAATCGGCAGCGCGAGCTTCAGCTCGGCGGGGGTTCGGGCGCGGGCGATGAAGTAGTCGGCGAGCCACAGCGTGCAGATGAACCACGGGTTGCCCGGGACGGCGGCGATGTCGTTGCTGACGCGGTGGTAGTAGTCGTTCTCGTAGCGCGCGAGCCCGCCGACGCGGGTCTTCACCCACAGCTTGTCCTCGACCTGGCGCATGGTGGAGATCACGCGCTCGTCGTCGGCGTCGAAGAGGTGGAACTTGTAGACCGCGAAGAGCGAGGCGTCGAGACATTCATCGACCTCGTAGATGCTCTGGGGGTCGACGTCGCACGTCAGGTGGTCCTTCTCCTGATACCCCCCGTCGAGCGGGGGCGTGGGCTGGTCGCGCGGGACGAGCCTCCGGACGAAACGTCCGAGCTTCTCGCTGTACAGAAACTTCGCGGCGCCGGCTTTGATCTCTTCGGCGGCCTTGTGGTAGCGGTCGGCGCGTTCGCGATCCCCGAAGCTGATGGCGAAGTGCCGCGCGGCTTTCAATCCACCGTACACCGTGGCGACGGTGAACGCGTGCACGCCCCAGCGCTCCTCCCACAAATCGTAGCTGGGCAGCGGCAGCCCGGTGCGCGGGTCGCGGTAGCTGCACATGAAATCCGCGGCCTTCTGGACGATATCGACCCACATCGGGCGGATGAATTCGATGTCGCGATAGCGGTAGTAATGCCGCCACAGCGCCCAGACGACCAGGGCCGTCTCGTCCTCCTGGATGGGCAGCGCCGCGTTGCCCTTGATGACCCACGGATGCCAGCTCGACGCGGGCGAGCCGTCGGGGTTGTACTTGTGATAGAAGTACCCGTCGTCGGTGATGGCCTTCTGGCAGAACGTGTAGAACGAGCGGGCGACGTCGGGGAACCCGGCCAGGTCGAGCGCATCGGCCACCAGCGCCCCGTCGCGCGGCCAGACGTACGAGTAGGTGTCGCGCGAGAACTGCATGATGTCCGAATCGTTGGCGGCGCAGATCGCGCCCCCGTTGTCGATCTGCGTGCGGACGATGAGCAGGCTGCGCTTGAACAGCTCGACGACCTTGGCCGGGAGGTTGCCGAAGTTGATGTTCGTCCCCCCGACCCACAGCCGCCAGTACGCGCCCGTGCGGTCGATCACGCCCTGCGGCGTCATGTTGATAAGCCACTTGTGCAGCTCGAGCAGCTCATCGCGGCTCTCGCCGGCGATGATGCACATATACGCCGTGTGCTCCCCGTCACCCTTGACCTGCGCGTGATAGGAGATCGTGGAGTCGACGGCGCCTTGAGCGATGGCGTTGCCCTGGAGGTGACCGTCCTCGGCGTCGCGCCAGGTGCCTTCGGCGCCCTGGAAGCCGCTCGTGCCCGTGGCGTACTCGTTGATGCGTTGTTCGTATGCGGGAGGAGACCCGCAAGACCCGCCCGCTGAAGCGGGCTCGCCTTCCGGGGGCGCCTGGAAGAACGTCACCATGATGTACCGCTTGTTGCGGTAGTGGACGATCGAGTTCAGCTCGGGGTCGAAGTAGGCGGTGTCGCCGATCTTCGTGCCGAACATGTTGAAGTCCTGGTGGTGCATCAGCCGCACCGTGCGGTCGTGGGGGGCCAGGTTCTTGATCTTGATCTTGCGGACGTGGATCGCGCGGTGGAAGTCGACGACGTCGTTGCAGTACAGCGCGAGCTTCAGGTCTTTGTTGTCGAGGCTCACGCTGGTCGTGAGCGTGTCGCGGAGGTAGCGCTGGCGGATGGTCCAGGCGGGATCGCTTGTCCAGTGCAACTGGTTCTTGTGGTTCCCGGGCACGTCCGTGTGCACGCCGAACCGGCAGGGACCGGCGCCGGCGTGGTTTTCCTGTCCGACATGGGGGAAATACACGTCGCGGATTTGATACCGGTCATCAAACGTAAACAGCAAGCGGCCGTTGCCGACCGGAATATCGCGTGGCATGTGCGGACCGTCCCTGTAGCGGGTTACAAATCTGTCGGACCCGATAACAGATCGGCTAGGTTGATGGAGAGGTTGAAGGGAAATTGACGGCTGAGGCCCAAGAACCAAGTGCCAAGAACCAAGAACCAAACAAGTTCCAAGGATCCAAAGAGAGAAAGGGACCAAACGGCGAGCGCGTTTGGTCCTTTTCTCTTTTTCGGCTTCTTGGAACTTGTTTGGTTCTTGGCTCTTGGTTCTTAAAACTTTCGGACTTACTTTCGCATCTCGATGATCCCGCCCCCGATGCGGGCGCCCGCGTCGCCGGAGGGCTGGCTCTTCAGGTCGTCCACCTTGGCGTGGATGATGACCGGCTTGCCGAGAATGTCGTTCCGGCTCCCGCCGATCGAGATGTTGTCGACGGTGAGGTCCATTTTGGCGTTGCCCTCGTCGTCGGTCTGGAGGTTTCCGAGGTCGCCGGCGTGGACCGATCCCTGGGTCGCGGGGGCGCCGTGGTCATGCTTCTCGGGGTTGTAGTGCCCGCCCGCGCTGGAGAGATCGGGGGCGCTGAGGTCGCCGTTTTCATGGATGTGGATCCCGTGCTTGGTGTTGGGCGCCAGGCCGGAGATTTTGCCGGTGATATGGACCTTCTCTCCCATCTGGTGGAAGGTGATCGTGCCTTTGGGCTGACCCTTGGCGGGCTGGGTGGCGGACGCCTCGGAGGGCATCACCTGCGCGACGGCCGTCTTGCCGTCTCCGGACTTGCCGGACCCGGGGTCGCGATCGGTTTGAGCATTGGAATTCGATTCACACCCGACGACCAATGCGCCGGCGGCGGCGAAACAGACGAGCAGGGCGAGCATGCGATTCATGGGATTCTCCGAAAGAAAGTGTGAAGCGGTGACGACATTCCCCGCGTAGAACGCGGCCGGCGCGCATGGTATGCGCGCACCACGCGGGATGGCAATGGGGGATTGTGAGCCATCCCACGGAATACGCTGCAAGGAAAGGCGGCAGTTCCTAAGATGCCACCGATGCCTGACGCCGACGCGACGACCAAGCCCCCGTCCCGATGGAGCACGATCCTCGGCCGCTCCAGCCCCGTGGCGCTGTTCGCGATTGCGCTGCCGGTTTGCGGCTCGCTCGCCGCCGTCGCGATCGGTCCGCTGATCGCGCCGTGGCTGCGCGGGCAGGGGTGGTGGGGGGTCGTGCTGTTCACCGTCACGTTCGCGCTGCTGGGGGCGCTGGCGCTGGCGCCGACGTACTCGACATCCGCCATCGCCGGTTGGACGTTCGGTTTTCGCGTGGGGTTCCCCGTGGTGATTATTGGGACGGTGACCGGCGCGATGCTGGGCTATCTGTTCGCCCGGCGGGTCGCGAAGGAGCGGGTGCGTTCGACGTTCGCCGACCACCCCCGGTGGAACATCGTCCGCCGGGCGCTGGCGGAGGAAAAAGCATGGAAGACGCTGTGGATTGTGTTCCTGCTGCGGCTCTCGCCGGTGCTCCCGTTCGGCACGACAAACGTGCTGATGGCGACAACGGGCGTGCCGATCTCGATCTACTTCACCGGCACGCTGCTGGGGCTGATGCCCCGGATGGGCCTCGTCGCCCTCGCCGCCGCGGGGTCGAACCGGTTGGATTTCGACTCCGCCCAGAGCTGGTGGGCGCTGGCGGGGGGATTGCTCGCGACGGGCGTGTACATCGTGGTTCTCGCGGTGATTGGCAGACGCGCGATCGACCGCGCAACGCGCGAGCGCGCGCAATAGAAAACCCGCCGCAAGCGGCGGCGCTTCACCGAGTCGCGACCTCGCGCAGCGTTCGCATCGATGTCGCGAGCGGACCGGCCGGATCGGCGAGCGTGCGATAGACCTTATACAGCTCGTCGTACGCGCGGCGGGCGTGCAGGTCGGGGCGGTAGATCAGGTCTTCGCGCTGCCGGGCCATCGCGTGGATCGCCTGGCTCGCCTGCGCGTAGCCGGTGACTTTCTCACCTGCGGCGAGGCAACCGAGGATGGCGGCGCCGAGCGAGACCGACTGCTCGCTCTCGGCCAGCGCGATGCGCTCGTTGAGCACGTCGGCGTAGATCTGCATGAGCAGCGGCGACTTCGCGGGCAGCCCCCCGGAGGCGACGAACCGGCGCACGGGGACGCCGGCGGTTTGGAGCGTCTGGACGATCCAGCGCAACCCGAACGCGGTCGCCTCGATCAGCGCGCGGTACATCTGCGCGGGCGTCGTGCCCAGCGTCAGCCCGACGAACGCGCCGCTGAGATTGCCGTCCATCAGCGGAGTGCGGCACCCGTTCAACCAGTCCAGCGCCATCACCCCCCCGCTGCCCGGCGGGAGGTTCGCCGCTTCGCGGCTTAGCGTTTCGTGCGAGAGGTTGAACGCATCGACGAACCACGCAAGCGCATCGCCGACCGATGGCTGCCCGGTCTCGTACCCGAAGTAACCCGGCAGGATGCCGTCTTCGACGACGCCGGCGATACCCGGCGCGAGCTGCTCGACGCGGCTGTTGAGCATGTGGCAGCCGCTGGTGCCGAGCACGAGGACCATCGTGGAGGGGGAAGCGACGCCCGCGCCGGGGACGCCGGCGTGGGCGTCGATGATCGCTGCCGAAACCGGGATGCCGGGGCGCAAACCCAGCAGCTCTGCGGATCGCGCCGTGAGCTCCCCTGCGTGAACGCCGGGGCTTTTCAATGTGCCGGGCATTTTCTGATCGACGACATCCGCCAGCTTGGGGTGCAAGGCGGCGAAGAACTCGCGCGAGGGATAGCCCGTCCGCGCGTTCCACTGCGCCTTGTAACCCGCCTGGCACATGGAGCGGACCAACTGCTCCGTCGAGCAGTCGGGGAACGGGCCGCTCGTGAGCTGCCAGACGAACCAGTCGCCGGCCTCGAGCCACACGTCGGCGATGTCGTAGACGCCGGGCTCCTGGTTGAGGGTTTCGAGGAGTTTGGGGAAGAACCATTCGAGGCCGATCGTCCCGCCGTAGCGGGCGAGCCAGGGTTCGTTGCGCTCGCGCGCCAGTGCGTTGATCCGGTCGGTCTCGGCCTTGGCGCCATGATGCTTCCACAGCTTCGGGTACGCCAGCGGCACGCGCGTGAAGCGCTCGAAGAGGCACACGGGCGTGCCGTCGGCGAAGGCGGGGAGCATCGTGCAGCTCGTGAAGTCCACGCCGATGCCGATCACCTGCTCCGCCGACGCGCCGGACGACTGCATCGCCGCCCGGCACGCCTCGGATGCGCTGTCAAGCCAGTCCCGCGGATGCTGAAGCGCGTAGTCCGGCGGGAGCGGGATGCGCACATCCTTGTCGATCAGCTCGTGATCCATCACCCCGTGGCGATATGCGCTGCTCGCCCGTCCCGCGAGCGTTCCGTCGGCGATGTCCACCACGACGACGCGCACCGATTCGGTGCCGAAATCCAGGCCGATTGAATAGCGTGCGGGCATTCGGGTTCCTTGCAACAGATTCTCATTGCCGCTCGTACGGGTTCGCACCATACTATGCGTGTTATGAGCGCGACAATCGCTGAGACCAAGCTGTTTGAGCCCGGCACCACCGGGTGGACCGTCGACGATTTGAACGATCCGGAAATCGAAAGGCAGTGGTTTGCCGGGCGGTTCGAGATCGTGGAAGGAGTCCTGACGACGATGCCACCAGCATACTTCGACGGCAGTTTTCCCATGGGCCGCCTGATTCGGATCGTCGAACGGCATCTGGATCGAAAGAGTTTACCGGGCGATTTCGCGAACGAGGTGGACTTCGTGTTGGCCCGACGCCGCGTGGCGCGCGTCGACGTGGCGTTTCTCACGCCCGAAGACTCCCAACGACAGGAGAAGGCCAACGCGGAGCGAGGCCGTCGCAAGTTAAAGTATGGTCGCCTGCTCGTGCCGCCCACGCTCGTCATCGAATCGATCAGCATGGGACACGAAGCGCACGACGAAGAGACAAAACTCCAGTGGTACGAGCAGTTCGGCGTGCCCAACTATTGGCTGCTGAACGCGTACGCGAAAACACTCCGCTGCCTTGTTCTTGACAACGGGAAGTACCGCGTCGATCAGGAGGGCAGCGATGGCGCGGAACTTCGGCCGTCGCTGTTTCCCGGTTTGGTCATTTCACTGAAGGATCTCTGGGGCTAGCAGCCCGGAGATTCCATCCATTCGCACGCCCGCGCGCGCCCCGTAACATGCCCGGCATGCTTCACTCGACAACACGTTTTCCGATGGTCGCGGCGGTGGTTTTCTTTGCCGCCGCGATGTTCACCTCGCACGCGCTGGCGCAGACCGGCGCCGAGCTGCTCATCCGGCCGTTCGCCAAAGGCGAAAACCTTGAACTCAACACCAGCGCGATCTTCCAGTCGACCGGTGAGGACGACTTCGGCGGGGATCTGGGCGTCAACGTCTATGAACTGTCCGGCCGTGCGCGTGAGGTGCGCGAAAAATCGATCCCGCGCCTCGGGTACGATCTCACCTACCTCGACATTGACAGCGAAATCGGGGTTTTCGGCAGCCTGCTGCCCGAGCGGGTGAGCGATCAGTCGCTCGCCGTCGGTCTGGCGATGCCGGATTTGTACGGCTTTCGCGGCGGGTTCACGGTGGGCGTCGGCTACGCCGGCGAACGCCCGTTCGGGGATGCCAATGCCTGGTACGGCAAAGGGACGATCGCCATGGGCAAGAAGCTCGACGAGAACACCGACCTGGGAATCTTCCTCGACTACGACGGCAACCGCTCATACCTGCCCGACGTTCCGCTGCCGGGCTTCGCGTATCGCAAGCGGATCGACCAGCGGCTCATCCTCGTCGCCGGCATTCCGCTGAGCACGATCGAGTGGACGCCGAATGAGAAGTGGAAGTTCGAGGTCTTCTGGACCCTGATCGACTCGTTCGACGCGCGGGTGACGTACACGGTCGCGCCGGGGTTCAACGTCTATGCCAACCTCGACAGCCGCAACCACGCATTCCACCTCGACGAGCTGGAAAGCAGCAACGACCGGCTGCTGTTCGAGGAGACGCGCGCGGAGATCGGCGTGCAGTGGGAGCCGCGCCAGGACACGCGCGTGATCGTCGCCGGCGGCTATGCGTTCGGGCAGGAGTTCAGCACGGGCTGGGATTTCCGCGACACGGATGAGATCACGCAAGTCTCGGATGAACCGTACGTTCGCGCGGGGTTGGAGATGAGGTTCTAGCAGTGGCACGGGCTTCCAGCCTCAAGTTTATACATATTGTCGCCGTCGTGCTCCCTGGGCGCCGGCTACCAGCAGTTGGAGTTTGGTCCAGCCGCGCCAAATCGCCAGAGGCTGACCGCCTCGACATAATCGTCGTCGATGACTTGCGTCGCCGGCTGCGTAGTCGCGTTGGGGCCGCGCGCCAGGTCGCGCAGGCGAAGCAGTTGAGTCGCCACCACCGACAGCACCGCGATCGACGCACGCAGCGC
>JBBSLV010000182.1:0-7804 GCA_038233535.1 Tepidisphaerales bacterium
CTTCGTCGTCGCGATCAATGGCCGCGCGCCCGGCGCCGGCTCGGGCTTCCAGCGCACGCGACCGTCGACGTTGAGCGTCGCGTCCCCACGCCGCATGTTTGCGTTGATGATGTCGACGTAACCGTCGCGAATGGCGAGTTTGCCGCTGACGTTCTCCAGCGGGTACGGGAAGACCGTCAGCGCGCCGCTCGCCTCGTGCAGTTGGATGTCCGTATTGATCGTCCACCGCTGAAGCTTCCCCGGCGGGCGAAAGACGCTGCACACGAAGCTGCCGTTGAACTTCGGCCATTCACCGGCGGCGGCGGGGTCGAAAATGCGCAGCGCCTCGCGAACCTCCTCGGGAAAAGCGGCGATCAGCGCGGGCTCGCTCGACACGTCGGGGGCGGTGACGTTCACGTTCACGCCCGTGTCGCCCGCAAGCGGTCCGATCTCGCCGTTGACGGTGATAATCGATTCCGCGTTGGGCCCGCCGTCCACTCCCTTGCCGCGCAGGTTGATGATCTGGAGCTTGTCCCAACCGAGCAGCTTGTCGTAGCCGAAGTCGATCCTGCCCGTGGCCTGGCGGATGGGATAAGCGAAGCGATCGAAGACGAAGTTTCCGTCGACGATCGTGACTTCCCCGCTGACTTCCGGCCGAGCCCCGTTTTCCGGGCGGGCGAACTCGATCGTGACGTCGCAGGTGCCCTGGGGCTTGAGGTGGTCGTAGATCTCGCGCACCTGGCGGGGCATCGACGCGACGTACTGCGGCGCGGGCGGGATGTAGATGTGCTCACTGGCGCGCGACGCGACGGTGATCCGCGCCGCCGACGTCGGCGAGAACCCATCGATCCGCCCGTTGATGACCAGCGCGTTGTTCTCGACGCGCCCGCCGACGTCCTTGATCTCGACCCCGTCGTTCACCCCGTCCTTCGTGAAGATGAACGTGCCGGAGACGCGCTGGAGCCGCACGGGCGAGAGGTCAAACATGGCGGCGAGCCGGTTGGGGAGCGAGACCGAATCGAACGGTCGCCGCGCCGCGAGCGGGCGCGGCAAGCCCGCCTCCTCCATCCAGCGCATCTGCTCGTACAACCAGCGCGTGCCGGCGCGCTGGAACAGTTCTTCGCGGCTGAGCCACTCTTCCGGGCGCACGGCGAGCGTCACCCCGTCCAGTTCCGTCTCGACCTTGAACGCCGCCGGCTTCCCGTCACGCGCGGGGGTGTACGAGAGCGCGGGAATGTTGACGCGCCCGGAAAGCTCGTGCGCTTCCCACCAGTTGCGGACTTCGGCGGGGAGCATCGTGCGGATGTCGCGCCCGAACTCGAACCGCGCCAGCCGCGCGTAAATCTCGCCCGTTGCGCGGGAGAACGACCCGTTCACCACCGGGCCGACGCCCTCGCTCTGCCCGCGGCTCTGGAGCTCAAAGGCGTAGCGCTGCCCATCGGACGACGGGGTGAGCTGCCCTTCCACCGCGAGCGACCCGAGCTCGTAATACCGCCCGCCGCGGATTTCCGAATAGTCGATCTGCGCGTTACGGAGCAGGATCTCCGGCAGCACGAGCGGGCCCCCCGGCTTGCCCGGTTTGTCCGGCTCGCGCGGCTCGCGCACCAGCCGCTGATAATTCCACCGCCCGTTGTCGGTGTTTTCCGTCAGCCGAACGTGCGGGTCGATCGCGATGATCTGGTCGGCCTCGAGCCGCCCGGTGATCAGCACGCGCGGGTCGTACGTGATGATGAACGTGTCGGCCGAGAACAGCACGGCGTCGGGCGCGTCGTTGGTCTCGTCGACATAGACGCGCACGTCGTGCAGCCGAAGCCCCTCGAAGATCGAGAGCTTGGCCGCGCCGATCTCGATCCGGCCGCGCAGGATGTGGGAGAGGTACGACTGCGCCATTCGGCGGACGCGGTCGGTGTCGGTGTAGAAAAGGTAAACCCCGATGATCGAGCACAGCACGATCAGCAGCAGCGACATGACCCACTTGCGCGCCCGTGAGGGAGACTTGCCGAACGGGTGATGCCCCGGCCGCCAGGGCCGGTCGAACAAACGGTCGGCGGTGGGCGCTGGGTGGGGCATGGGGGGAAGAAGTTAGAAGCCAGAAGCTAGCAGCCGGAAACCGCAATGAGTCGAAGTCGAAGCCTTTGTTTTTACTGGCTGCTGGCTTCTGGCTGCCGGCTTTTACCTTCTTCGTCCTCCCCCGCTCTTCGCCAGTCCGGTGTCCGGACGGACTCCCACAGTCGCGCGACGCACGCGGCCGCCATCACCGCCATCGGCACTTCGGCCGGCACCCGATAACGGAGCGAACCCACCGACATCGCGTGAACCAGCGTAAGATATAACGCCGGCGCCAGCAGGAACACCTTTGCCGTCCCCGGGAGGCTCGGCGAGACCAACCCCCCCAGCACGAGCAGGAAAAACGGCACCCCGTAAAGCAGCGCCGCCGCGATGTATACCGGCCGTCCAAAATCGTCCGACAGCGGTTTCAGGCTCCACACTCGCGCGATTTTCGCCAGCGCCAGCGACGTCATTCGCTCCGGATGCGCGTCCATATAGTCCCGGGCGCGGGCCGTCAGATAGTCCGAACGAGCGACCTCGTCCATTCGCGCAAGCTGGGGCATTTCGTCAACGAAGCGCTGGTCGCTGGACCCGTCGGCGTCGGGGTTGAACCCATCGTACGCAGTGAACCCCGCGTTCGTGCTCGTCCATACCCACTGACCCACCACGCGCTGGTTTCGATAGGCCCAAGGCAAAAGAATGAGCACGGTGGCCAGCAGCGCCGTACCCCCCACCGGCAACGGCCACAGCCGGCCTAAGTGATACGCCCGTGCCCGGCGACGGTTCACCAGCGCCCCGCACAGCGCCAACCCCACCGGAAGCCCCACCGCCCCCGGCCGAACGAGCACCGACAGCGCCAGCAGCATCACCCCGGCGATCCACATCACCCGCGCGCGGCGAACCGACTCCATCACCCCCGGCCAGGCCAGCAACACCATCGCCCATGCCAGCATCGACGTGAACAGCGTCTCGCTCAGCAGCAGCCCGGTGAAGTAAATGAGAAAGGGGTTGAATGCGACGAGCAGCGCCGCGCACAGTGACGGCCCCGCCCCCAGCCACCGCCGCGCCAGCAGAAACGCGGCGAGGACAGTGGTCGTGTCGATCACGGCTTGAGCAGCGCGCGCCAGGCGCACGTTCCCCCCGCACATTGCGAGGAACGTGGGATATCCAGGCGTGCGAAACGCATGCACCGTTTGATCGAACCGCGGATCGACGAAGTTCAGGCCCTGGCCGCGCAGGAGGTTCCGCGCCGTCTCCAGGTATTCCCGCTGATCGGGCAACTGCTCGATCGACGCCGCATCCGCCGGGCGCGTCATCGCCCAACCCAGCCGCACGACCAGCGCGATCACCAGCAGAGCCCAGAGGTAGCGGCGAAGGTACGAAGAATGCGACGCGACGATGTCGTTCACTTCAACTACCGTACCATGAGCCGTGATCGTTCTGTAGATGCGGCGCGAGCGGCAGCACCCCGATGAGCAAACCTCCGACGAATGATGTTGTCGCGACCGAGCCCGCGGGGGAGGGGCGGCGGTTCGATTTCCACCGACCTTCCGTGTGAATGCGGCTACAACCTGCGCGGGCTGCTCCTCAACGGCAAGTGCCCCGAGTGCGGAACTGACGTGATCGAAGCGCTGCGCCGCGGATCGTTGCACGACGCGGATCCTCGCTGGCGACAGCAGATCAGGACGGGCCTCTCACTGCTCCTGTTCCTCCATGCATTCTGGCTTCTCCCGATTGGGTACTCGAGGCTGTTTAGCTACTCGCAATTGATGGGCACGATCTTCATTCTATCGGTCATGCTCGGCGCGGCTGCCGGCGCGTGGATGACCAGCCAGGCCGAGCCGGGGATCAACATTGGATGGTTTCGGCGAACGAAGAGCGCCGTCCTGCGCTGCGGCATTGTGTCATGGGTCGCCCTGACGGCAATGGCGTTGATCCATCCTGCGGGCCAGTTCACCGGCGCCATCATGCTCGGGCTCAACATGGGCATTCTCTGCCTCCCGTTCATCTTCTCGACATTATCGGAACTTGCCGGCCGTGCCGGGGAACGTTCATCGCGTTAACCTTGCGCGTGCTCACGTGGCTCCTGCCCGCGTCGGCGCTCGTGGCAACGGCGGTGTGGCCGACGAGCGAGTTCCTACCGATGCTGGGGAATTCTGCCACCGCCGCGAGGATGATCGCCCGTGAACTCACGACATCCGGCCTCATCATCTCGACGTTCGCGATCGGACGACTGTGGCAGGCGATGCCGCGTTCGTAGAGCACGGGTTACCGGAAGAAAACAGGGACGAAGAAAACAGGGACGGGAGCTATTTATTTCCTGGCGAAGAAAATAGGGACGGGAGCTATTTATTTCCTGTATTGCGTCGTTACAATTGGTTGCCATGCCACGACGTGCTCGCCGAACGCCTGGAGGGGTCGTTTATCACGTGCTCAACCGCGGGTGCGGGCGGATGCGGTTGTTTTCGCGCGACGCCGACTACGCCGCATTCGAGCGTGTGCTGACCGAAACGTTGCAACGCGAGCCGGTCCGACTCCTGAGTTATTGCTTGATGCCCAACCACTGGCATCTCGCGCTGTGGCCTCATGCCGACGGGCAACTCTCCCGGTTCATGTTCTGGCTGACCATGACCCACACGCAGCGTTGGCGGCACGCGCGCAAGCTCGTCGGGCTGGGACCGCTTTACCAAGGTAGATTCAAGGCATTTCCCGTTGAATCGGACGCGCATTACCTGACGATGTGCCGGTATGTGGAACGCAATGCCCTGCGCGCGGGGCTGGTGAAACGCGCGGAGGAGTGGGCATGGTCCAGCCTCTCGGCGCGGCGCTGCGGCGACGTCGCCCGGCGCGGGCTCCTGCACCGCTGGCCCGTTGACGAGCCGCACGACTGGTTGGATTGGGTCAACCTGCCGCAGACCGACGCCGAGGTGGAGCAACTGCGCATCCGCATCCGCTCTGGCCGCCCGTTTGGTTCGCCACTATGGGAACGCAAGCTGATGCCGCAGCTGGGGCTTCCGCTCACACCCCGGCCCCGGGGCCGCCCACGTGGAAAAAAATAGCTCCCGTCCCTGTTTTTCTCTGCGGAAATAAATAGCTCCCGTCCCTGTTTTCTTCGTCCGTCCCTGTTTTCTTCGTCGTCCCTGTTTTCTTCGTTGGGCTTGTTCGGCATCGCAGCGGGCGGTCTGCATTTTCATGCCCGGATGCTTGGGCGACCCCCGAGATTTCTGGCGTGGCGGAGCAGTCGCTCGTCTCGCAATTTCCCCGCTTCCCCTACAATACCCCGCACATGGCGTGGCGGAGTGAGACAATTGAATCGCGGCTGCTGGGGCTCGACAAGGAGCTGGGGGCGCTGCATCTGCCGAGCGGATCGCCCGTGGCGGTCGCGATCACGCGCTGGCGGACGGACGCGGCGGCGCTGCGGTTTCACCTGCGCGACGGTGGCGAGCGGCCTCGCGTGGTCGCGATCCTGGGCGGCACGGGGACGGGCAAGAGCACGTTGGTGAACCGGCTGCTGAACGCGAACCTGTCGGCTTCGAGCTTCCGGCGCACGTATACCGCCGGCGCCGTCGCGATCGCGCAGACGCCGAAGTCGATCCCGTCGCAGTGGCTGGGCGTCGAGCACGAAATCGCCGACCCCGACGACCTGCCCGCGCGCGGGGAGCACGACCGGCTGATCGTCGTCGCCGCCGAGCAGGAGCTAACGAAGCACGTCACGCTGATCGACACGCCCGACCTCGACGGGGACCAGCCCGCCCATCACGCACAGGCCGATCGCGCGTTCCGTTGGGCGCAGGGTATCGTGTTTCTCGTCACGCCCGAGAAGTACCAGATGACCGAGTTGCTGCCGTACTACCGGCTGGCATCGCGTTACGCGATCCCCTCACTGTTCGTGATGAACAAGGCCGAGGAGCCGGCCGTCGTCTCCGACTACGCGACGCAGCTGCGCGCGCACGCGGGGCTGAACGGCGCGGCGACTACGACGACTACGACGGCGGCGGCGGCGGCGATTCCCGTCTACGCGATCGCGCGTGACGACGCGGCGTACGAGCCCGAGCCGGATGCCAACCTCGGCGCCCTCCGCCGCGCGATCGTGGCGATGACCGAGCCGACGCAGACGGCACGCGCCGAAGGATTAATAAATCGCACGGGCGACGTGATCGGCCGACTCCAGGACCAAATCGTCGCGCCGCTGCGGGATGCGCGGCGCGAGGCCGACCGTCTCATCGCCGCGCTGCGCGCGATGGAGTCGCCCACCACGGGCATCGACGTCAATCCCATCACGCGACAGCTTCAGCGCCGTCTTCAGCAGCGGAGCATCCTCTACCTGATGGGCCCAGGCCGAATCCTCGACCGCGTGCGGCAGGTTCCGGGATTGCTCGTTCGCCTGCCGCGCACCGCGTGGGATCTGGTGATGAAGGGCAAGGCCGACACCGGTGATCCCACCGACGGCGAGACCGGACCGCGCGAGGTGCCGAACTTTCCCGCGGCGCTGACCGAGCAGTTCGCCGTCGTGCAGAGCCGCATCGAAGACGCGCTCCGCTCCAGCCCCGCCGGCGAGCAGTGGATCGCGCAGCCCGACTCCGGGTGGGCAGGCGCCAAGCTCGACCCCACCGCCGCCGGCGCGATCGCAGAGGAGGAGCTGGCCGACCTGCGCACCTGGCTCGAGAAGCGCTGGAACGGAACGCCGCGCGACACGATGGTCCTCCAGCGCATGTTGAAGTACCTGCCCGGGGGGGAAAAGCTCACGCGCTGGAGCGAGGCGGCGCCGTACCTGCTGACGATGGTCGTCGCCACCCACCACGCCTTCTTCGGCCACGTCGATCTGATCATCATCGGCGGTTACACGCTGGCGACCTGGCTGACCGAGCGGCTGAGCAACGAAGTCGCCTCGCGCACGCGTCATACGAATCGGCGGATCGCCGAGCGGTTCGCGCAGCTCGCGCACGAGCAGATTACCCGCGCCGTCGCGTGGCTCGATGAGCGCGCCCCGTCGGCGAAGGTCATCGAACGATTGCAGCAACAGATGGAGTCTGTGGGCGAGGGATAACGCCTATTCGTGGGCGAGGTGGGGGTTCAGGGTTCAGGATTTCACGCGAGGAGAGCGGGCCTACTGAACCCTGAACCTTGAATCCTTCGGTCACGCGAATAAACCCAACCGCCCTGCTATAACCTCGCCCACCATGTCGCAGGAGCAGTTCGAGCAATCCCTTCGCAACCTTCACCAGACGGGAACCCTCGTGAAGGACCGGGGGTATCGGCAGATCTGGCGCTTCGAGCAAGGGGGCAAGCCGTACTACCTGAAGTTCTATCCGCGGGCCGCGTCGCGGCTGAAACGGCTCGTCCGCGGGAACCCGGCCATGCGCGAATTCCTGCGCTTGCAGTGGCTGCAAAAGGCAAGCATTCCGTCGCCCCGGGCGGTGGCGATGCTATCGGGGTTTTGCATTGAGAAGCGGCAGGGAGATGCCGTCATCATGGAGGCGATCGAGCCTGGCGTGCCGCTCGACAAGTACCTCAACGACGCACAACTCGACGGGCGAACCGTCCCGGATCATCGCGAGCTTTCGCGGCAGGTGCGCGAGCTTGTCGCCAATCTCGGGCGAGCCAAACTTGGGCACGACGACCTGCACCTCGGAAATTTTCTGCTGAAAGACGACAAGCTGCACCTGCTCGACGGTTACGCCGTCCGGGCCGGCGGGTTGAATACATCGGACGTGATGCTGCTGGGGCACAGCGTCAACCGCTACGCCAGCGCCAGCGACCTTCAGCGCGGTTGGAA
>JBBSLV010000183.1:0-7761 GCA_038233535.1 Tepidisphaerales bacterium
AGCAAGACGGCCATCCGGTCGCTCTCGAAGCTGCTGAACATCCGTGCCGAGCGGTTCCTGGCCTAAATCAGGTCACCCCCGCGAGCGCCGCCGCGAACGCCGCGAATCCCGCCGCCTGCTTGGCCAACCGGTCATTCATCGCCGCGTCCGTGACGTTCCCGTCGGCGTTCATCACCTTCCCGATGCCCGGGATGAACACGCGATCGGGGTACAGATACGCGTTGCGGTAGGCGAAAATCTGCTGCAACTGCTCGACGGGGCGCAGCCCGCCCCAGAGGCCCGCGGCTGCGCCGGTGAAGGCGACGGGCTTGTGCTCGAAGCTCTCGGGGAACTTCAGCATGTCGATGAAGTATTTCAGCACGCCGGGGAACGAGCCATTGTACTCCGGGGTGACGATGTGCAAGCCGCGGGCGTCGAGAATGCGCTGCTGCATCGCGAGGATCGCGGGCGGCTTGGTCGCGTACGCGGCGGGGTCGAACATCTCGCGCGGCAGTTCCTGAAGCGAGAGGATTTCGCTCGCCGCGCCCGCGGCGCGATAGTGGGCGTCAATGAGGCGCGCCACGCGCAGCGCGTTGCTGTTCGGGCGGTTCGTGCCGCTGATGATCAGGATTGGACCGGTTGCCATCGCGCATCTCTCTTTCGTAAACACCCGCCGCAAGCGGCGGCGATTCACGCGATTGTACGGCACGCCGCATCGCGATACGGTTTGCGCCATGCCGCTCCGCTCGCTGCTGACGTTCGTTGTCCACGTCTCGATCATCCTTCAGGTCGTCGTCGCCCAGGCACAGGCACGGGAAGAACCATTCGACCGTGCGCGGGACGTGATTTACGGCCGGTTGTGGGGCGCGTCGCTCACCATGGACGTCTTCACGCCCGCGAAGGACAAGCGCAACGGATTGGGCGTGATCTGGGTCGTCAGCGGCGGATGGTATTCGTCGCCGGAAGCGATCTCGCCGGCAAACGTCAGCCGGTTCGTGCAGCCGATCCTCGATCGCGGGTACACGGTCTTCGCCGTCTGCCACGGCAGCGCCCCGCGGTTCACGATCCCCGAAGCGATTGGCGATCTGAACCGCGCCGTCCGCTTCATCCGACATAACGCGAAGCGGTACGAGATCGACCCCGATCGCATCGGCATCTACGGCGGGAGCGCGGGCGGGCATCTGTCGCTGACGCAAGCGATCAACCCCGCTCCCCCGAACGAAAAATCACCGGACCCGATCGACCGGGTGCCGTCAAACGTGCAGGCCGTGGCCGCGTTTTTCCCCCCGACGGATTTTCTGAACTACGGAGAGGAAGGAAAGTCCGCCATCGGCGCCGGAGGCATTCTCCAGAACTTCCAGGCGTCGTTTGACTTCCGCACCTTCGATGATGAGACGAAGAAGTTCGTTACGATCATCGACGACAAGCAAATTCGGAAGATCGCCACGCAGATCTCCCCGCTCTACCACGTCGACCCGAACGATCCCCCGACGCTCATCATCCATGGCGATGCCGACGCGCTCGTCCCGTACGAACAGGCGACGCGCCTCATACAGAAGCTCGAAGAGGCCAAGATTGAGTCCAAACTGATCACCAAACCGGGCGCCAACCACGGCTGGGCGGGGATGGAAAACGACACGGCGACGATCGGCGAGTGGTTCGATCAACACCTGACCAGGCGATCGCCTGCGACGACACAGGCGGCTGCAAAAGAATAGAACGAGGATCGAGGGTGGAGAATGGCTGAGGCAGCTTTCTCGCTATCCTCGATTCTCTTTTTCTCCATCCTCGTTTCATGCCGATGCTCACGCCTCGCGCACCTTGTTGATCATCGCGATCATCTCCAGCGCCGCGTCGGCAGCGTTTTCACCCGCGTGGCTGTGGGCGCCGCCGGCGCGGGCGCGGGCCTGTTCGTCGGTGTTGGTCGTGAGCACGCCGAAGATGACCGGCAGCCCTTCATCGAGCGCGACGCGCTGAATGCCGCGGGCGGTTTCGCCGGCGACGTACTCGAAGTGCGGCGTGTCCCCGCGCACCACGCACCCCAGGCAAATGACGGCGGCGAACTGGCGCGTCTGCGCGATGACCTTCGCCGCCACCGGCAGCTCGAACGCGCCGGGGACGCGGTGGACGCTCACACGTGCATCGTCGATGCCCAGCGCCTTCAGCCGCCGCTGACACCCGGCCAGCAGCTCATCGACGATCTCCGCGTTGAACCGGGCGGCGACGATCGCGATCTTCGCGTCGCCGGGAACGTCGGACGGAACGAAGGCGGGGGCGTTCTTGCTCATCTTTCTTCAAAGGTACGCAAAGAACGCAGAGAACGCGACGGCCGCAACGCAGGATCGATAGCTCATCTGAATTTGCTGCCCTCTTCTTTGCGTTCTCTGCGATCTCAGCGATCTTTGCGTCGGTCCGTGCATGGGGCAACCGCATCCTTTCCGCTTTCGCCCCCACCCCGTTACCCTTCCCCGCGTGTTCGGCGCCTTCTCACGACGACTATTTCCACTGCTGCAACTGACGCGGATGGCGCTGGTTTTCACGGCCATCTCCAACAGCACCGCGGCGCTGTTCCTGCTCGCGCGGGAGAACGCGGCGCCGGACCAGCCGCTGCGGGCGGTGCTGCGGGCCGAGCACGTCTTGGTCGTCGCGATGATCTCCATCGGGCTGTACGGGTTCGGGATGAGCCTCAACGACCTGATCGACCGCCGGCGCGACCGGCAACTCGCGCCGCACCGCCCGCTGCCCAGCGGGCGGATCGGGGTGGTGACGGCCCACGTCATCTGCGTCCTGCTCGCCTTGATCGCACTCGTCGGGGGGACGCTGTACGCCCGCTGGACCGGAAACGCCATGAGCCTCCTGCTCGTCGCGTGGACGGGCGTATTGATCGCCTTCTACGACCTGGCCGGGAAATATCTCGTCGGGCCGGGGCTGCTCACGCTCGGGCTGATTCGGTTTTTCCATGCGGTGATCCCCGCGCCCGATCTGCCGCTGCTGTGGCATCCGCTGCTGCTGCTGAACCACGTGACGATTTTGTCGCTGATCGCCTACCACTGGGAGGAAAAGCGCCCCCCGCTCACGCCGGCGCATTGGTGGGGGGTGCTCAGCGGGCTGGCGACGGCCAACGTCCTGTCCGTCGCGCTCGTGTGGTATCGCCGGACGTTCATCACGTCCGATCCGTGGACCCAAGCCCTGCGCATCGAGCCGAAGCTGCTGATCCCGCTGGCGTGCGTGCTCGGGTTCGTCGCGCTGGCGTGGCGCCTGCGCCGAACGGTCCCCAACTCCCGCGAGGCCGGGCAGACGCTGATGCTGTACGGGTTGCTCTGGCTGATCGTCTACGACGTCGCGTTCGTCGGTGCGTTCGTGGGAGTCGTCCCGGCGCTGGCGCTGCTGATCCTGCTCCCGCTGGCGTACGCATCGGTGCAGTTGATGCGGTGGTGGGGACGGTTGATCGCGCTGTCGCAGCGCCCCGAATTCAAACGCGCCGACGGGTGATTCCGCCCGTTTAGCCCCGCCCGCTTGCGGCGGGTTCCTTCTTCAAAAGTAATCGAAAGTCGGATATGGTTCCCTTTCCGCTTTCCCCCTCCCCCTTTTTTCAAAGATTCTGGTACGTTCTCCGCGCCGACGGCGACTCTAGGGTCGCGCGGGGTTGGGGCTTGTCGCCGGAAATCCTCGCCTTGTGACCCATTTGGGGTTCGGCTAACATCACTCGCCGTTCCCCGTGTCCGCGGGAACCGGGGAAACTTATGAAACTGGTCGTGACGATCCCTGCTCAGAACGAGCAGGCCACCATCGCCAACGTAGTCGCAGGCGTGCCGCGGAAGCTGTCGGGCGTGACGGAGATCGAGGTCATCGTCGTCAACGACGGCTCGACCGACACCACCGCCGAGATCGCCGCCCATTCCGGCGCGCTTGTCGTTAACCTGCACAACCGCCCGGGGTTGGGCAAGGTCTTCAAGACCGGGCTGGAGCGCGCGATGCGCCGCGGCGCCGACGTCATCGTTAACATCGACGGCGACGGGCAGTTCAACCCCGCCGACATTGAAGCGCTCATCCGCCCCATCCTCGACGGCGAGGCCGATTTCGTCACCTGCTCGCGCTTTGCCGACCCCAAGCTCCGGCCGGAAATGCCGCTGGCGAAATACGTCGGCAACCGCATTGTCACCCGCATCATCAACTGGGTGTGCGGCGGAACCCGCTTCACCGACGTCTCCTGCGGCTTCCGCGCGTTTAACCGTGAGGCGGCTTACCGGCTCACCCTCTTCGGCCGCTTCACCTATACCCAGGAAACGTTCATCGACCTGTTCAGCAAGGGAATGCGCATCACTGAAGTGCCGCTGCACGTCCGCGGCGTCCGCGAGTACGGGGAAAGCCGCGTCGCGTCGAACCTCCTGAAGTACGCCACCAACTCGCTGCCCATCATCCTCCGCGCGATGCGCGACATCCAGCCGCTCAAATTCTTCGGCGGGATCGCGATGATCTTCTTCATCTTCGGCGCGGCCACCGGCGGGTGGGTCTCCGGCTGGTACCTCCTGAAGCACAAGACGACCCCGTTCACGTCGCTGATCGTGATCTCCGGCGTGCTGATCACCCTCTCGTTCCTGCTCGGCGTGCTCGCGCTGCTGGCGGACATGCTCGGCCGGCATCGGCTGATCAGTGAAGAGCTGCTCTACCTCGCGCGCCGTAAGATCTACGCCGGCAAGCGCACGCCCCGCACGATTCTCGCATCGATCGAACCCGAGCAGGCCGTCGCCCGCCTCTTCGAGGAGCCGTGGGCGGAAGACCTGGCGGGGACCGAGGAGGAGCCATTGACGGTGACACGCGGATGAAACACGCCGCAGCGCCAAACCCGAATGACGAAACACGCGGTTTCTACGATTCAGAATATCACTTCCAGCAGGACGTCGAGCGCCCGCACGAATCGCGCATCCGTTACATCCTGAAGCGCCTCGAACCGCTCGCGGGAAAAACGTACTTCGACCTCGGCTGCGGCGCGGGATGGGCCGCGCGCCTCGCCCGCAGTGAATGCCGCGCTAAGAACGTGATCGGCCTCGACTTCTCGCGCACCGCTCTGGAACTGGCGCGTCGCCACAGCCCGGAAATCCTCTGGATCCAGGCCGACGGCGCCGCCCTCCCGGTTGCGGATTCATCGGTTGATGCGTTGCACTGCGACGGCGCCCTGGAGCATTTCCCCGATCCGAACAAGGGGCTTGCCGAAGTCGCCCGCATCCTCAAGCCCGACGGTCGGGCGGTGATCCTCGTCCCGAATTTTTACGTCGTGACCGAGCAGCCGCTGGAGCTGCGCCTGAGCTACTGGGGCTGGAAAAAACGCATCGAAGCCGCGGGCTTGCGCATCGACGGCACCGGCGTCGACTGGGGCCCGCCCATCCTGGGCACGAAAAGCCCGCTGCGCTCCCTGAAGCGCCTCGCGGGTCGCATGATGGGCATGGTCCCGTTCATGCAGTACCAGTTCGTGTTCGTGCTGAGACGGGCGAAGTAAGTGCTTTCCCTCTACCGTCGAATCCCCGGGCTCCGCTTCGGTCGCGTAGCTCCCTGCGCTACGCCCCGGGCGTAGCGCAGCACGCGACAGCGTGCGCAGCGGAGCCCGGGGATTCCTCGAGGATTCCTCGATTTTTCGTTGACTTCATTGCAACGGGTTGCTGCACTGTCTCATCATGCCCACAAAAGGGAAAGCGGGGTGGCGCGTCGACATCGGCACGTTCTGCTCATGGCTTCCCGGAGACCAGCGCGGGTTCCGCAGTCACGATCACAACATCCACTCCAGCGGAGACTACAAGAATCCGCCTCCGATCGACGAACACGAGGGGCTGCGCGACTATCACGAGGATCGCTCACCCAAGCCCATCGACCTCCCGCGCGCGTTACGGCTTCGGGTCGCTGCCGCGATCGCGGGCGCGCTGATGAAGGGTGGTCATCGCGTCCTCGTCGTCTCCTGCGCCGATCGTCATGCGCACATCGTCTCTGAGCTTCCGGTCGATCTGCGGGCCTTCAACAAGGCGATCGGTGACGCGAAGGCTCGCTCGTCGCTCGCGATTCGGAGGTGGTTGCCGGGTCGAGTGTGGGCGCACGATGACAAGCACGACATGCTCGATACGCGGTCGTACCAGTTGAACGCGTTTCGGTACGTGCGCAACAAGCAGGGTCCGAAAGCTGCTGTGTGGTGCGGTGACGGGTTGCGGCGCGAAGCGGTGAAGGATTGATCGCTTTCGGAAGGGGGAGAGGAATCCCCGGGCTCCACTGCGCACGCTGAAGCGTGCTGCGCTACGCCCCGGGGCGCAGCGCAGCGGAGTCCGGGGATTCTTTTACTTTCACGGTGCGCGCCGCTCACCCCGCAGCGCCGCGAACCCCACAGCAGCGAGCGTCAGCTCGATCAGCGTCTGCGCGACGCGCATCGCGACGGCGACAATCGCGGCGACCGGGCCGATCGTGGGGCCCAGCGCGATCCAGAAGATCCATTCGCGAACCCCCAGCCCCCCGGGGGAGAACAATGCCAGATAGCTGATCGACATCGCCAGCGCCGCCACCGCGACGAACAGCGGAATCTGCGCGGGACTGACGTTCATCATCGCGCGCGTCATGAACCACAAGCTCAATCCCGCGAACAGCCATTGGCTGAAGCTCATCACGACGGGGATCGCATACATCCCCGCCGACGGAATTTTCGTCAGCGGCGCGCGTCCGATCAGGCGCAGCGCGAAGTTGACCAGGGCGGCAAACACGCGCGGATGCAGCGCGACCAGCCCCCCTGCGGCCAACGCGACGCACCACGCCCAACCGTAAGGCATCTGCTCCCGCACGGGATCGGACAGAAGCAGCGGCGTTGAGACGATCAACCCCGCGATCAGCGCCAGCCCGTCAAGCATCAGCGCCACGCTGACGGCGACGGAGCCGGGCACGCCGTACTGCCGCTGGATGTAAACCGCGCCGGCGATGCTGGCGACTTTCCCCGGCACGTACTTCCCCAGCGGGGGCACCCACGCGGCGGCGAGCTGCGCGCGCCACGGCAACCGGTGACCGTGGGCGCGGAGGAGCGTCATCACCACCAGCAGTTGCCCGCCGTGCACGATGAACGTACAGAGCACCGACAGCGCGGCGTAACCGGGCGTGAGGCGCAGGTCATCCCATGTGACGGCTTTGAACTGCTCGATTAGCGCTCGTGCGACGAAGAAGACGACGATCAGCGTGAGCGCGAGTTTCACCAGCCCGATCAGGCGCTTCCTCGTCGAGCGGGGCGCGTAGTCCAACGGCGCCGCGTCTTCCGCGGGGGAGGTGGGGATCGGGATGGGGGTGGACTCGATCATGCATTACCCCCTCTCCTGGTACGCCGGGAGAGGGCTGGGGCGAGGGTGATCTCGAACGTCGAACGCCGCCGGAAGGTTGAAATCGCCCTCATCCTAACCTTCTCCCGGCGTACCGGGAGAAGGGACCAGAAGCGGACGCGGCCTCAATCCCCGCCGCGCGGCTTCCATCACCGCCTCGACCGTCACGCTGTCGATGCAGTACGGCGCGCGGCAGCGGATTTTCGGATACGGCGTGTGCCAGGGGTAGAGGAAGCAGGGGCCGCAATTTTGTGGGGCCGCGACGACGAGGTCGCGCTGCCCGAACGGGCTGACGCGGTCGGGGTCGGCGGGGCCGAAGAGCGTGACGGCTCTGGTTGCGACGGCACCGGCGAGGTGCGCCAGCCCGGAGTCGGAGCCGACGTACAGCGTCGCGCGTTCCAGCACCGCCGCCGCGTCGCCCAGCGGGCCGCGGAGGGCGCAGGTC
>JBBSLV010000184.1:0-7752 GCA_038233535.1 Tepidisphaerales bacterium
CGATGAGCGGGTGCGTGCAGCGGCAGTTGACGGTGACGACGGATCCGCCCGGCGCGCTGGTTTACCTCAACGGGCAGGACGATCAGGTGCCAGATCAGCACCGCCCCGACCAGGGGTGTCGGCGCTGACGCGCCGGGGCTGAGGCTCATCAGCCGGCCGAGGACGATCCAGAGGATGGCGAGGAGTTGCGCCGCGACGAACGCGGCATTGGCCAGCCGCCACCATCGCGCGCCGCGCAGGCCGCGGAGCAACCGGTCGGACAGCCACACCCATAGCCCGTCGAGCGCTAGCATGATCGTGATGGCGGTCAGGACGAAACCCATGCGGCGGAATGGTAGGAGCGGCGATCGCCCCTGGCGACTTGCGGGCGTGGTGCGCCGCGCTATACTCGCCGCGACCGCTCGCCATGACGTTGATTCGCGCGAAATTTTCCGCCCTGCTCGGCTGCCTCGCCTTGGCGATGAGCGGGTGCGTGCAGCGGCAGTTGACGGTGACGACGGATCCGCCCGGCGCGCTGGTTTACCTCAACGGGCAGGAGTTTGGGCGCACGCCGGTGACGCGCGATTTCACGTGGTACGGGACATACGACGTGACGCTGCGCCAGGAGGGGTACGAAACCCGCAAGACGACGGGCAAGGTGATCGCGCCGTGGTGGCAGTGGGTGCCGTTCGACCTGTTCGCCGAGCTGCTCCCGCTGGCGGACCGCCGGCGGCTGCACTACACGATGAAGCCCGCGACGAACGAAGCCGCCGACCCGCAGCGGATGCTCGAACGGGCCGCGGCGCTGCGCGGGGAGCTCCAGTCCACGTCAAACACGCGAAGACCGACGACGGCGCCAGCGAAGGAATGAAATGAAATCGGAATACGAACTGACACGAATTGACACGAATCGGAAGAGGAATCGGAAGGATTCTGATCTGATCCGTGTGCATTCGTGAAGATTCGTGTCGATTCGTGTTCCGTCTTTCCATGGAACGTCACCTTTTCAGAGAGAAAGGCGCTGCTACGCCGCGAGCGTCTTTGTCGTCGGCAGCGCGGACTTTGTGTTGGTGATGACCACCGTTTCCCACAGATCGATGCTCTCGAGCTTGAAGCGGTAGTCGATCTCCACGCCCGTGCGGTGAATGAGGTCTTGAAGCGCCAGATCGCTGCGCCAGCCGAGTTTCGTGCACAGGGGGCACAACCACTTTTCGATCATCGCGATGAACCGGTTCGTCGACTGGAAGTGGTTGACGATCACGATCCGCGCGTTGGGCTTGGCGACGCGCTGGGCTTCCTTGACAAGCGTGTAGGGGTCGCTGACAACGCTGATCACGTGGCTGATGAAGACGTGGTCGAACGTGTCGTCGCCGAACGGAAGCTGGAGCGCGTTGGCCTGGAAGACGGTCGCCCGACGGAGGCCGCGCTCGCGGATCTTTTTGCGCGCCTCGCGGAGCATCCCGGCCGAGAGATCGACGCCGATGATCTGCCCGCGGTCGGGGTAGTAGTTCAACGACACGCCGGTGCCGATGCCCAAATCCAGAACCTGGTCGGTGTCGGCGATGTTCATGTGGTTGATGGCACGTTCGATGCGGCGCTTGACGAGGCGTCCGAAGGTCGCGTCATAGAACATCGAGTGAACGTCGTAGATTTTCTTGGTGCTGGCTTCCTGCATGCGCGTAGCGGCCTTCCTGAGAATTACCAGAAATGCCCGCCGAGCCCGCCGTTACGCGCCGCCCGTGGACGTAGAACCGCAATCTAGTGGGGGGTGCGATTTTTGCCAAGTAAGGAAATGGGTAAACACCCGCTAACCAGCCCACGGGCGACCTGCGCTGCGCCCGGCCCCCCTCTTCCCCCGCGGGCGGGAATTATGAACGTTCTGCTTCCGACCCCCTATGGCTTATACGATGCGGTAGCTTGATCGTGCGCGCACAGGGTCGGCGCGCATGGTCGTTCGTTTTCGGGTCGCAAAGACACATCGGCCTGCCGACTCACCCGAAGGAGCCATTCGTGACCGAAAGCGCCGTCGTTTGGACGAACATCGACGACAGTGAAGCGGCGGGGGTATCCCTCGGTGAACAGGTGAGCGCCGGTCTGAAGGGGCAGCCGCCGGACGCGCTGATTTTGTTCATCTCCCCAAAGTACGATGCTGCGGCCCTGCTGCGGGGCGTGGACGGTTCGTGTCACCCGAAGGTGATGATGGGCTGTTCGTCGGCCGGGGAGTTCACGAGCGACAGCCACGGCGTGGGGCAGGCGTCGGCTGTGGCGATTCGCTCGACGGAGATGAAGTTCGCCTGCCGGACCGGGCACGGTCTGCGGAACGACCGCGCTGCCGCGGCACGGGACATCGTTTCCGGCTTTGCGGGCGTGGGAAAGCATACGGGAGGCTACAGTTCGGCGCTGATCCTCACCGATGCGCTGGCGGGGCACGCGGACGAGCTGATCGAACAGCTCACGCTGCTGACGGGCGGCAACTATCAGTTCTTCGGCGGGGGCGCGGGCGATGACGCGAATTTCCGGCGCACGCAGGTCTTCTGCGGCACGGAACTGGCGTCGGACGCTGCCGTGGCGATGGAGATTTTGTCGACCAAGCCGATCGGCGTTGGGGTGCAGCACGGGTGGCGTCCGGCCGGCAGGCCGATGCGCGTCACCGAATCGAGCGGCGAGCGGCTCATCAGCCTCAATGCCGTCCCGGCCGTCGAATTGTTTGCCGAACACGCGCGTCAAACGAACCAGTCGTTCAACCCAGGCGACCCGATCCCGTTCTTCCTGCACAACATCCTCGGCATCGACACGGGACAAGGATATAAGCTGCGCGTGCCGCTGGCGGTGAACGAGGACGGATCGGTTTCGTGCGCCGCGGAGATCCCGACGGGCGCGACCGTTTGCATCATGAGCACGGACGCCGCCGCCGCCGGCGAGGCGGCGGCGACGGCGACCCGGGCGGCGATGGAACGGTTGAACGGCAACCCCCCGCAGGTCGCGCTGTTCTTCGATTGCGTCGCGACGCGGCTGCGGCTGGGACGAGAGTTCGGTTCCGAGCTTCAGGCGGTCGAGCAGGCATTGGGTTCCGCCCGCTTCGCGGGCTGCAACACCTACGGGCAGGTCGCCCGCGCGGAAGGTCAGTTCAGTGGATTTCACAATTGCACGGCCGTCGTCTGCATCCTCCCTGGTTGACGCGGGTCTGCCCCGGCGGTTCGCGGAGTTGCTCGAACTCGCCGCCCGGCTGACGGAAGCGCCGCGCCGAGGCGAGGCCATCCGCGCGCTTGCCGAACACGCGGGCGCGGTGCATCTGCTGGTGTTCGTCGTCGATCACGAGATCGGCGTGCTGTTGCCCGCGCCGGGCTTCCCCCAGACGCTGCCCGACGCCGGGCGCTGGCGATCGTTTCTCGATGGGCTTTCTCCCGATGTTCCGTATACGAAGGGGGTGCTCCCCTACCCGCGGCGCGATGACCTGATGCCGGCACTGGGCGTGGCGGTCGCGGGTGGCGCGGCGCTGGTCCTGCTGGGCGGTACGCCGGACCCCCAGACGGCCCTGGCGCTGCGCGTGGTCCTGCCGGTGCTCGCATCGGCATTGCGCGGGGAGCAGGCGGCGCGAGCGGCCGAGGGCCACGCCGCCGTCGCGCGCCACGCCGCGAGCCAGGCAAAATTGCTCGCTTCGTCGCTCGACAACGCACGTCACGCATTGCAGGGCGCGCTGGGCGAAGCCGAAGCCGCGAACAACGCAAAGGACCAGTTCCTCGCCGTGCTGAGCCACGAGCTGCGCACGCCCCTGGCGCCCGTGTTGACGACCGTAACGGCCCTGCTCGCCGAGCCCGGCCTCGGCGCCGACTTGCGCAACTCGCTGGAGATCATCCGGCGCAACACCGAGCTCGAGGTGCGGCTGATCGATGACCTGCTCGACCTCACGCGCGTCGCCAAGGGCAAGATGCCGCTCAGCTTCGCCACCGTCGATGCCCATGCGCTGGTCCGCCAGACGCTGGAGATCTGCCAGAGCGACATATATCGCAAGGGGCTGAACGTCACCCTGCGCCTTGACGCGACCGAGCACCAGGTGCGCGCGGACCCCGCGCGACTCCATCAAGTCCTGTGGAACCTCGTGAAGAATGCGATCAAGTTCACCCCGGAGGGCGGGCGTCTGGAGCTTGCCTCGACCAACGAGGGAAGACAGTTCCGTATCGACGTGACCGACAGCGGGATCGGGATCGAGCCGCAGTTTCTCGATCGGATCTTCGATGCCTTCGAGCAAACGGGCGGCGCCGTGACGCGCCGCTTCGGCGGTTTGGGGCTGGGGCTGGCGATAGCAAAAGCGCTCGTGCAGGCGCACGACGGTAAGCTCGTCGCGCGCAGCGCGGGCATGGGAGAAGGGGCGACCTTTTCATTGACGCTCAGCGTGGTTTCCCAGCCATCATCCCCACCGCGGGTGGGCGGTTCACCCCCGCCCGGGACGGAGGGGGTCAAACGCCTCAGGCTGCTGCTCGTTGAAGATCACCGCGACACCGCCGCCGTGATGTCGCGACTTCTGCGCGGGCTTGGGCACGAGGTGGCGACCGCCGGCACGGTCGCGGCGGCGCTGCGACTCGTCCGCGAGCAGCCGTTCGATCTCGTCCTCAGCGACCTCGGGTTGCCCGACGGAAGCGGCATGGATCTCATGCGCGAGCTGAAACAGCACTTCGGGCTGCGCGGGGTGGCGATCAGCGGCTACGGAACGGAAGATGACGTTCTACGGGCAAAGGACGCCGGCTTCATCGCTCACCTGACGAAGCCGGTGAATTTCCAGCAAGTGCAGGCCATTCTCACCCAGTTCGCCGCGACAAACGCATCGCGCGCGTAGCGCGGCATGTGTCCCATTCTCGAAGCTGTCTTAAAGGACTTTTTTGCCACCGATGGGGCACCGATGAAGTGTTCCATCATCGGTGTGCATCGGTACCTCATCGGTGGCAACACCTTGCTTTGCGGTACTCAGGGGGACAAGCCAACTGACCTTGCGAACGGGTGCGACCGGGTCTGCCCCGCCCGTGATTCACGCGCTGGATTAAACAGCGTTCATCAATTCGCGGGTCTCGTCATGCGACGTCTGCGCTGACGGCGCGACATCGCTTCGCCAGGCGAGGAAACGCGCGAAGATGTCCTCGAACTCCGCGGCGTCGTTGAAAAGGCGCATCTCCTGGCGGAGCTGGGCGCATGGGTGAAGGTGCCGCGCGTACCAGCTCACGCGCTTGCGGAACTCGATCACCGCCGACCGCTCGCCGCGGAAGCGGCAGTGGTTGTAGAAGTGATCGCGCATCAACTGCACGACGGCTTCGAGCGTGGGCGGCGGGGGAATTTCCCCCGTCGTGAGCAGGCTGTGCGCGTCGCGGAAGATCCACGGCGTCCCCAGCGCCGCCCGGCCGATCATCACGCCCGCGCACCCCGCGCGGCGGATCATCCGCAGCGCGTCGGCCGGGGTGCGCACGTCCCCGTTGCCGATCACGGGGATGTGCTTCACCGCCGCCACGACTTCGGCGATATCGTCCAGCCGCGCCTCGCCGGAGAAGCGCATCGCCGTCGTTCGGCCGTGGATCGTAATCGCGGCGACGCCCAATTCTTCAAGCCGGCCGGCCAGATACGGCGCGACGATGCACGAGTCGTCCCATCCCAGCCGCAGCTTGCACGTCAGCGGGACGCCGCGCAGCGAACGCTTGATCCGCTCGACTATCTTCAGCGTGTGATCGGGGTCGCACAGCAGTTTGCTGCCGCCGTCGCGCTTTGTGATCTTGTCGACGGGGCAGCCCATGTTGATGTCGACGACGTGGGCCCCCTTGTCCTCCGCCCAGCGCGCCGCTTCGCACAGCCGGTCCACGTCCCCGCCGTAAAGCTGCATCGCCAGCGGCGCATCGGCTTCGCACGTGCGCGCCAGCTCCATCGACCGCTTGTTCTCGCGCAGAACGCCTTCGGGGCAGAGCAGATCGGTGCACGCCAGCCCGACTCCTCCGCACGAGCGCGCGACCAGCCGGAACGCGAGATCGCAGTATCCGGCGATCGGCGCGAGCAGCAGGTTCGTGGCAAGTTGTAGCGAGCCGATCTTCAGATGCATCGCAATGGGTTTCCACTCCTGCGTCAATCGTCCGGGAGCCGCTATAACGGACCGTCATGTGGCTGAAGGAACTGTGGCGGATGATCGCGGCGACGGCCAGCGAGTGGAGCGAAGACCGCGTCTCCCGGATGGCCGCCTCGCTGGCATTCTATACCGTTTTTTCGATCGCGCCGATGCTGGTGATCGCCATCTGGATCGCCGGGCAGGCCTTCGGCGAGCAGACGGCCGCGAAGGAGGTTTCAGAGCAGTTGCGGCTGCTCATGGGAGCGAGCGCCGCACAGGCGGTCGAGACCATGCTGAGGGCGGCCCGACAGACGACCGGCGGGTGGGTCGCCACCATCCTGGGGATCCTCCTGCTGGTCTACGCGTCCACCAACGTCTTCGCCGAACTCCAGGACTCGATGAACACCATTTGGGAGGTGAAGTCGCGTCCGGGCAAGCTGTGGTGGCAGATACTGCGCGATCGCATGGTCTCGTTCGTGATGGTGCTGGGGATCGCGTTCCTCCTGATGGTTTCGCTCGTGCTCAGCGCCGGCCTGTCCGCACTCAGCCGCTACATCGCCGGCGGCAGCGAGGTCTGGCAGATGATCAATTTCGCGCTGGCGCTGGTGATCTTCACGGTGTTGTTTGGACTGATCTTCAAGTACCTGCCCGACGTGAAGATTCGCTGGCGTGACGTGATCATCGGGGCCGTCTTCACGAGCGTGCTGTTCAACTTCGGCAAATTCCTCATCGGCCGCTACCTCGGGCGCGAGAGCATATCGAGCGTGTACGGGGCGGCCGGGTCGCTGGCGATCCTGCTGCTGTGGGTCTACTACTCGGCACAGATCCTGTACATCGGGGCCGAGTTCACGCAGGTGTACGCCCGCCGCCACGGGGAGCGGATCGAGCCGGAGCGCGATGCGATCCCGATCAGTGAAGAGGAGCGCGTCCAGCAGGGCATCCCCCACAAGGAAACCGTAGAAGGAGCGGCGGAGAAGCAAACAGAGGGGAAACCGGATTAGAAATTATCCCAAAAGAGAAGACCTTTTTGCCACCGATGGGGCACCGATGAACACAGATGAAAGATTAGTTTGTCATATCTGTGTTCATCGGTGCCCCATCGGTGGCAAAAATGCACTACGCGGACCGAAGCACAGGGCGCGCTATGCGATGCCCAGCCTGTACCGCCGCGCTTCGGCACGCTGCATTTCGCCGACGATTTTCGTCAGCGTCGCGATGACCAGGCGGTCTTCGAGGTCGCCGTTGAGCTGCTTGAACTGGATGCCCGCGCGGACTTCGATGGCGTCTGTCGGGAGTTTTGCCGGGTAGCGGAGGCGGCCTTCGATGAGGAGCTGCCCCCCGCCGGGGAGGGTGAGCTGGATGCGGAGGCGGTCTTCGGAGGCGACGCGCGGGGGCTGGCCGTCCTTGGCGAGAAACGTCACGCCCATCCCGCCCGTGCTGAGGTCGCGGAGCCGGGTCGGGATTTCCTGGGCCGTCGCCGGACGGTCCTTGAGGTAAGCGCATCGTCCGATGCGCCAGACGCGGAGATTCAAGTCGCTGTCGGGGACGATGACGGCCCGGTAATTCGTGCGCCGCTGAATCGTCTTGACGTCCGTCGGTTGCTTAATCAGCACGGCCTCGGCTATCAGATCGGCGTTGATCGGATAGTTCGTCTCGCGGCGCAGGATGGGGCTGGCGAAGATGACCTTCGTGTC
>JBBSLV010000185.1:0-7732 GCA_038233535.1 Tepidisphaerales bacterium
GTCGGCGTGGGTCACCTGCCACTGGTGGCGCAGGGAGTCCTTGTCGTAGTTGAGGTACGGGCGGAGGTCCCTGGGCGATTCGTCCTTTTTAACGCGCATAAGCGGGGGGGCGACGGCGCGGCGGGGGGCGCATCTGCGCTTGCCGCAGGCTCGCCTGCATGCGTGACTGCGCCGGCTGAGCGTCGGCCCCGGCGTCTCCGTTGGGGCGCATCAGCGGAATCATCGAGGCCACTGCCCCAACGATGAGCAGCGACACCATGTTGAGCGTCGCGTTGAACAAGCTGTCGATCATGAAGCATACGACCAGCACCGACAGCCCGATCACCGGCGCGAACGCCGGGTGCTCCCAGAACGCGACGGGCATCCGGCGCCAGATCAAAAAAGGCGGGACGAGCAGCAGGAGCGTGAAGCCGATCAGCCCCACAAGCCCCGCCTGTCCGAAGGCGATGATCCACATGCCGTCGGTCACGACGGCCTTTGCGTTGGGATCTTCCGACAAGCGGGCGCGCCACTCCGGATCGCTTCCGTAACCGAACGCGGGCTTCTCCATGGCATTTCGGATGATCTCGCTCTCGGCGTCGAGGCGGAATTGGAGTGAATCGGCGCGATCTTCGTCGATTAGCCGGGCAAGGTTCGTCAGCGTCTGGCCCGTGAACACGCCCGTCGTCCGCGTCACCATGTACATCACCGGCGCGACGATCAGCAGCCCGACGATCGCGCTCGAGCGAATCCACCGGGTCGACGACAGCGCGGCCATCCCCAAGTGCAGCAGGAGGATCGCGCCCAGAACCTTGCACAGGATGACCGTGCCCCACAGCCCGACCACGAACAAAGCGGTGGGGAGGCCCCACAGCTCGCGCAGCGCTTTGGTCTTCCACAGCCAGAACCCCGCCAGCGTGCACGAGAGCATGAAGATGCTCAGTTCCAGCCCGTGTCCGATGAACACGTTCGGGCGGTAGCCCGGCAGCCCCAGCCCCCCCCCGCGCAGGAAGCCCGACGCGCGGAACCCGTAAAACGTGTTGTGCAACTGCGGGCTCATGCGGATTTCCCACAGCACCAGCGGCATGTAGACCAGCCCCGCCACGAACAACCCGATGGCAAGATCGCGGATGGCGATGAGATCGGTGAAGTACAGCCGGCCGATCAGGTAGGGGATGCCCCAGTAGAGGATCGCAGTGAGCATTCGGCTGGCGCCGTCGTACATGCCGCGATCGTTGACGACCGACGCGACGAACGGCGCGATGACCCACGCCAGCATCGACAGGTCAAACCAGCGCGGCCGGAAGGAGAATAATCTTGGTCCGTCAAACGCGGCGACGGCGAGGAGCACGGTGGCGGAGGTAACGGAAACCTTCGAGATGTCGGGGATGCCCTGGAGGGTGATGGTGAGAAGCGGGAGGAACATCCATCCCCCAAGGAACGCCGCGATGACCGCATGGCGCGGGGGGAGCAGGATGAACAGCAGGATGACTGCCGGCACCCAGGCGAAGAGCGCGAAGAGGGCGAGTTGCAACATGGCTGATGGCACGGGCTTCGGGCCCGTGTTTTCATTTCAAGACACGGGTTGGAAACCCGTGCTACGTTTAAACTGCTCGACCGTCCGGCGATACAAAGCGACGCTCTGGGCGGCGATGACATCCGGGTGAAACCGGGCGGCCTCGCGGACGGCGCGTTCGCCCAGCGACGCTGCGCGATCGCGGTGCTCCAGCAATGAAAGCACCTTGCCCGCTAAATCATCGGCATCGCCGGCCCGCGCGACCAGCGCGTTTACGTCATCGGTCACAATTTCCCCCAGCCCCCCCGCATCGGTCGACACCAGTGGGGATCCGGCGGCCATTGCCTCGACGGCGGCGATCCCGAACGTCTCATAACGCGACGCCACAACCGTCACCGCGGCACGTTGTCGCAAATGCGCGATCTGTTCGTGCGTCTGGAGGTCAAGCCACTCGAACCGCGCCCGCACACGGGGATCGGGCAGTTTCGCCGAGACGTATTCGGGAAGCAACCAGCGTTTTCCCGCGTCATCCCGACAACCGCGGTCCGGGCCCGCAAAGCTGAATCGGGCCGTCGGGTGGGCGGCGGCGATTCGAGCGAAGGCGTCGATCACCACATCCCCGCCCTTGTGACGATCGAACCGCCCGACGAACAGAATGTGATCTGGCTCACAGTCCTGCGCCGACCACCGGTGCTGCGGCGGGCAGGGGGGGACGGGGTTATAGATCACTTCCGCGTTGGGCAGCTCGATCCCATAGTGCTCGCGCGTCGCCTGGAGGACTTGTTTTGATACGCCGGTCACGACGGCGGCGTTGAGAATGCCCGGCAGCTCGATTTGGTCGCGGGCGCGGAAGTGCTCGTCCTGCGGCACGCCCAAGGCCGCGCCGTTGAGAAACCACGGGCCGTGAAGCCGCACGATCACCGGCAGCGACACCTTGGGGATCACCCGTCCGGCAAAGCCGAACGATTCTTCAAGCTCGAACAGATCCAGCGATTGCTCACGGACCAGCCGCTGGACGACGCCGGCGAGCTGGTTCGAGTGCAGCCGGAGGGACGTCTGCGAATCGGTTTCGCGCGTGAGGCGCCCGCAAAGCCGTCCGAGCCGCGTCTGGCGCACGGGGGGAACGTAGACGACGTGGTCTTCGACCGGCGCATCAGGAAGCCGCGCCCGCGTCGACATCACATATCCGCGCGCCCCCGGCTGCGAGCGCAGTCCCTGGACCATGTTTCCCACGTAAGACACGATCCCGTTCGGCCACCGCCCCATCGGCCAGCCGGGGGAGAGGTACGCAACGTTCAGCGGCGCACCGCCGGCGGCGCGTTGAACGGACGCGATTGTGGAAAATGAAGCGGCGATTGTCATCGTTATCGCCCTCGCAGCGAGCAGTACATCACGCGCCACGATTCGGCCGAGAAAGGGGACTTTTGCAGTGCCCTACGTGCGTGCTTCCGCGCCGACGGCACGTGACCGCCCTGCAATGCCCACCACGCCCACTTGCGGTGCTGCTCCGTCTCGCTCATCTGACGGATCATGTCGAACCCCATCTTTCCCGCCGGCGTCAGTCCGCGACGCCCGTACGCCTGGCGGACGATTTCGCGACACGTCTCCAACTGCTTGGCCATTTTCGCGTGTCCGACGCTGCCCATGTGCTGGCGGTATTTCAGCAGGACGTCGCGCACGTTCGCCAGCTTGCCGATCTCCGCCAGCCGCAGGAACAAATCGAGATCCTGCGCCGCGGGCCATTGCCGATACATGCCGATGGTTTTCAGCGCTTCACGCCGGAAGATCAGCGCCGGATGGTAGAACACCTGCCCCCCGCCGGTGAGGTGGGCGGTGTCGATCTCCTCGTGCGTCCAGCGCGGCGGGTTGGGCATCTCACGCAGCGGCGCCCCCTCGGCATCGATGATCAGCACCGAGCAGCCGACGGCGACGACGTCCGGGTGTTCGTTCAGGAACGTGACCTGCTTCTCGAACCGGTTCGGCATCGAGACGTCGTCGGCGTCCATCCGCGCGATCAGCCGCCCGTGCGAGACTTCAATCCCGTCGTTCAGCGCTTTCCACACCCCCGTGTTCGCCCGGCTGACGATCCGCACGCGCGCGTCGCGCCTGGCGTAGTCGCTGAGGATGGCCAGCGAGTCGTCGGTTGAGCCGTCGTCGACGCAGATGAATTCGAAGTCGCCAAACGTCTGCGCCAGGATCGAGTCCATCGCCTCGGCGAGGTATCGCCGACCGTTGTACACCGGCATGACGACCGAGATGAGGGGGTCCTTCGACATCGTTTCTTACTCCCTCGCCCGGTACTCCGGGAGAGGGCGGGGGTGAGGGTGATTTCGAACGTCGACGGCCGTCAGCAGTTCGAAATCACCCTCATCCTAACCTTTCTCCCGGGGTACCGGGAGCAGGAACCAGCGAGTGTTATCCCCACAGGAACACGCGCACCATCACGCGCCACGAATCGAGCGCCAGCGGCTCGCGCTTCAGCGCCGCGATCGCGTGCTTCTTCGCCACGTCGCGGTTGTTTGCCTTTAATGCCGCCCGCGCCCAGCGGCGCATCTGCTCGGACGGCGGGAGGGGGGTAAAGATTCCCTTCGGCCACTCCGCCGGCGGGGTGCGGCCGCGGCGGATGTAGGCATCCTGCAAGATGATCGACTTCACCCGCCGCTGCTCCTCAAACTTCGTGAAACCCGCGCTCTGCGGATGATACCGGTACTTCAGCAGCACGTCCGGCAGGTTCGCCAGCCGCCCGACTTCCGCCAGCCGAAGCCACAGGTCCAGATCCTGGCTTGTGGAGAATTGCTCGCGGTATCCTCCCACTGTAGCGACCGCGTCCCGCCGCATCATCGCGACCGGATGGGTGATTGCCCAGCCGAGACCTTCCTCCATCAACTGCCGGTCAATTTCCTCATGCGCGAGTCTGTGATCCGACTCACTCAATGGCGAGCCGTACGGGTCGACGCGCAGCACGCGAGCGCCCACGCACACGCAATCCGGGTTGGCGTGTAAAAACGCGGCCTGCTTCTCGAAGCGCATGGGCAGCGACACGTCGTCCGCGTCCATCCGCGCGACAAACTCCCCGCGCGCGAGCCCCAGCGCCTCGTTAAGCGTTTTCGTCAGCCCCTCGTTGGGCCGGCTGATGAGCCGCACGCGCGGGTCGAGCTTCGCATAACCCTGGAGCAGCGCCTTCGAGCCGTCGGTCGAGCCATCGTCGATCAGGATAAACTCAAAGTCAGCGAACGTCTGCGCGAGGATGCTCTCGACCGCCTCGGGCACGTAGCGCTCGCCGTTGTAAACGGACATCACCACCGAGATCAAAGGTGCGTCAGCCATCGCGCTTTCGAGAAAAACCGTCCCCGTCCCGGTTTCATCCTGAGTCCTTACGTGGCTGCGCCACACCCACGAGGGATGAAATGTAATCGGAACACGAATCGACACGAATCTTCACGAATCGGAAAGGACCAAACTGATTCTGATCTCATTCGTGTGCATTCGGTGCGTCAGTGATACCGGGGGGTCCAGTGAACTGAAAGGAGTTCACCGTGGAATGACCCGTTTGCCATGTAGCCCCGTGGGCGTTCGTCGCGGTGACGCGGCGGGCGAAGCCCCGCGCGGGCGAAGACATGAGCCGCAACGAGTGAACCCGCTGAAGACCGGCAGGGCTGACTGCCTTGCGAGAGCCAGGCGGCGAACGAACCATGAGAGCCGGATGCGGGAAATCCGCCCGTCCGGTTCGAGGAGGGAGGACTGAACGTCCGCGTGGGCGTTCAGTTCTCTACTCCTCTACTCTACTGTCGATTCGTGTTCCGCTTTCCATAGAACTAGTCGACGCGGGGGGGTGAGGGGTCGGCCTGGGCGGTCGCGGGTTGCGTGGTCATTAGCGTTTGCGGCACGAGCTTGAAGATCCGGCCGGTGCGCGGTTTTACGAATTCCTTGCCCTTTCGCATTTCCAGGATGCCGAAGTCGATGATGTACATCGACCCGTCGGTCGGGTCGAACTTTACGTTCATCGGGCGCTCGAGGGCGACGTGGTGGTAGGTAAGATCCTGGCGGCTGCGGGGGACGCCGGCGGTGTTGCGGACGAAGTCGGTGACTTCCCCGAGATTGCGGACCATATCGACGCGGACGATGCGGTAGCCGGTGGGGCCTTTGAGCTTTCGGCCGCTCGTGGCGAAGGGGGCGCGGTCGCCGCTGAGGGCGACGATCGCGTGCCCGCTGAACTCCCCGAGCGGTCCACCGGGGGGGACGAACGCGACGCCCGCGGCTCCCGCCAGCGGGGGGAATGTGCCGTTCACCAGGTGACGCAACGGCGTCATCAGCCGCGACCCCGGCGGACCGCTGGCCTGATGGTCGATCACTTCCGACAGCTCCTGATACGTGACGAGCAGTTCCTGCGGGGGCTGGAACTGCGGCTCGGAGACGGGCCGCAGGTCGGCGCTGAAGTCCGGCCAGCCGTACCACGTGCCGGAGACGATGCGGATCATCGTGTCTGGATCGTCCTGGACAGGGCGGGTGCCGCGCAGCTCCATGCCGTTGTTGGTGGCGTAAGGGCTTCCGTTTTCGTTGAACGCGATGCCGCGGGGGAAGCGGATGCCCCACGCTTCGACGCGCAGGTCTCCCCCCCCCGGCGAGCAGGAGTATACCGCCGCCGTCGGCCGGCCGTTTCGCGCCTTGGGGATGCGGCCGTGGTAGGGACTGTTGAACGGCTGGAACGGCGCCGTCCCCGCCACGTCGTTCCCCCCGAACAGCCCCGCCAGCGGGTTGGGCGTGTCGAACCGGTAGCCGAGCAGACGCAGCTCAGTGAACGGCTTGTCGCTGAAGCTTGGGAAGTGCTTGACCCATCCCGCGGCCCAGTTGTCGAGTCCCACGACCCCGCTGTTTGTCGCCGCCCCCACGCCGAACCAAAGCCGTCCGCGGAACGGGTCGATCGCGATGTCGCCCATCCCGTAGTCGCCCTGGGCCGGGAGCTTGCCGACGATCGTCGTGTGCTTCCCGTCGTAGGTGAACGCCGTGATCGTGCCGAACCCGTGCTCGTCGCGATGGGAGACGAAGACGCGCCCCGCGTCGACGGCGATGCCCCCGACGGGCCCATAAATGCGGAATCCCGGCTTGATCCAGCTCAACGGGAACGGGAACCGCCGGGCAGTGGGGTAGATGTCGAACATCGTGCCGTCCTTGCGGATGGCGTAGATGCGCGGCTCATACTTCCCGCGGCCGCTCTCGGCGACGATCAGGTTCCCGTCGGTGTCGACGGCGCAGTCGACCGGCCCGGTCAGATCGTTGGCGATCTCCTGCAGCTCGACGCCCGCGGGGTACTCGACGAGCTGCCGATCTATCGTGACGCGCTGGCCCGGCGGGATCACCGTCGGCCCCCGCGCACACCCGCCGGCGAGGAGCACCCCGGCCACGAGCAGCGACGGCAGCACAATCAGACGCAGCGGCGACAGGCGGGTCTGGCACATCGTCATCTATCAATACCGCTTAACGTGGGGTTTGTCACATTCCGCCGCTGCGCCCAGACCCCCCCACACGATTTTGCATGAAGCACCGGGGTCTTCGTCATCATGCGCGCCGAGGCCCGGTGTTGCGTGGGGAGAGAGGCCATGAGCAAAAAAACCGGCTCTCAACGCCAGCCGCCTTGGAATATCGCGGGGAATTGTGTCGCGTCCGGGGCGGGGTCGGGTTTACGATCCGTTGCCACGGAGGATTCGAGTCATGTTGATCGCCATTGCACTCGCGGGGATGGGGATGGGAATCGTGTTTTTTGGGATCAAGGGTTTCAGCGAAGAGGGCATCCCGCTGACGTACGACCGCAACCTCTGCGGCACGCCCGGCCGTTGCGTCGGCATTGTCTGCCTTCTCGTCGGCTCCCCCATGGTGCTGGCCGCCGTGGTACTGATGCTCATGGCGATGGGCAACTGACTGCAAACGCGCGAGCGGGGCGATGGCAATCCTGCACGTCAGAACCACCAATCATTCAGCAGACTGTTGCGGATGACCATCTCCTCAAACGGCCGCCATGACACGTGCCCGTCCAGGAAAAGGCCAAAAGCACGGCGCGTGACGATTTCGGCGCAGACACGTCGCGCGTGGGCCGGGCCGTCAAGTAGCTGACGATCGTCGTCTCGATGTAAACGGTCGGTTTGTCCACGACGCTCGCTCACATTTTGACGACCTTCACGAGATCCTTCACGTGCTCCACGCTGCTCTGGAACATCTTGCGCTCCTCGTCGTCGAGCTCGA